>JBLIRS010000067.1:0-12552 GCA_049472415.1 bacterium
TGTGCCTGTCAAATGACAGGCCTGGCATGTCTCAACCATGCGAACACCATCCTCGAGGTCGGGAGTCTCGGGGTTATCGAATATAAGACAATATAATTTATCGGATCCATGGGCCTTGTGGCAGGATATACAACCCGTTTCGTTGTCACTGGAGGATTTGCTGCCTATATATCCGGAGGGTGAGATATATGGAGGCCTTGACAATATATTACTTGACCACCAGTACCCAAGGCCATTTTCTGCTGTCCCGTCAATATGCCCGTTTGTAACCCCCTCGGAAAGCGTGATCCCTTTTGTAGGATGTCTTATCCAGGTATCAAAGGTATTTCCCCTTGTATCGCCTGAGGTGGAACCTCCCATGTTCACATCTCCTCCGGCACCGTAAAAATCCATGTGGCATCCTGCGCACCAGGCGGAAAGACCATAGTTGGAGCCTGATTCTGACTGACGGTGCTTGATGTTTGAAACCTTGTATTTTTCTTTAATGGGCGTGTCAATTAGTTGCTGAATGGCTGCTTCTCCGCTATATACTTCAGAGGTTTCATAGGTTACCGTAATATCTGAAGCACTGCCTGGATTTGTTTTTAAATTCCGGTAATATTTCTTATCGCCATGCGAAATATTGCATGGCGGATTATGGCATGAAACACAGGTCAGAGGGCCCTCATTCCATTCTCCGTCATATCCCGGAGGCTCATCCTGAGTTCCCAGGGAATGCCGCCGATTCGGATCAAAGGATGAAAAGCTCCCTGCGTTGGGGATATAACGGTTTTCCCCCATCACGTTTGGCGCGTTAGGATCAAAACCGTCATGACACATAAGACAGAGATCATTTACTATATCCTTGAGAAGGGTCTCATAAGGTCCCTCTTTACCCCATTCGGCAGGCACTATTCCATCCTGGCTATAGTGTATGGTATGGCAGTCTGAACATAAAAGATTCTCGGAGCATTCCCCGGCCAGGGCTATCCCGGAATATGGCAGAAAATATAAAGACAAAAAGAAAATTAAATAAAAAACAAAAATCTGACTGATTGATATAATAATTAATTTTTTAAATTGCTGCATTATTCCAAGCCTTCAGTCCCTTGAAATATAACGGAAAGGGCCTGAAGCCTGCCTGTACCCTTCTCCAGAACGTAAAGTCTGCCGTCTTTGTCTATATCAATGTCCACGGGATAGACAAAGGCTCCCGCTTCTTCACCAAACTCGCCTATTTTGAAAAGATATGTCCCGTCAGGGCTAAACACCTTGATGGTATGCCCGAAGGCATCAACTACCCATATTCTGTCCTTGTTATCTACCGCCAGACTGTGCGGAAACGAGAGGCTGTCCTCATACAGCGAACCATGACGTCCGAAGGAATTGATCTGAGAGCCATCGGCATCCAAAACAGTTATAACCGGTGAGCCCTGAGCTGAAACAACATATATTCTTCCTTTTGTATCTAAAGCAATTCCGCTCAGCAGTCCGGATGCTTTATCCTTTTGTCCTACAGATTGCTTTTTAAGCACCTTCCCTTCCCTCGTCATAAACCATACTTCACCTGATCCCCTGTCATTTACCAATAGCCTGCCGTTACGATCAAATATCATTCGTCCGGGTTTTAATTCAAATTCTTTTCTCCTTGAATTCCTGGGGATAGATGTCTGCCAGACACCCTTTTTATTAAATACCTCTATGGACTTCTCCTCAAGCTGAGTGATATAGATAAGCGAATCCGGTCCGAAAATCAGATCGAATGGCCTCTTAACCGGACGGGATGTAAGAAAAGGGCCTAGATACTCACCATCACTGGTGAAGATTATCACACGGTTATTTTCTGTGTCTGCTACATATATGAGAGAAGAATCCGGATCAAGACAACACCCTTGTGGTCTGTTCAGCTTATCGTCAGTCATGCCCTCAGAATGCCAAAGAATTTTATTGTCAACCTGCTCAGCCTCAGCCACCCCTGATGTAAGACCACATGAGTATTCTGTTTTTAGAAAACCCGGCCCGAATTTATCTGAAATTATTAAAAACTCCCCTTTTTGAATAAACATCGGAGATATTAATATAAAAGACAGAACATAAATTAAAATAAAACATAAATAATAAATAATCTTTGTCTTAGGATAATTTGGGATCATGAAAAACTTATCTTAAACCTTTTTCAATGAAAATATAAATTGCCGACATGAAATTTTCGCAAATTATTATATAGAATAATTTGCGTATTTGTCAAGAATATACTTATACTTATCAATATATTAAGATTATATTCACGCGCTGACCCAAATATATTTGCGGTCTAAAAAAAACAGGGTGGATGAAAGATAATCCATCCACCCCGTCTTTAAAAATTTCGATTAGCAAAAAAGCAAACCGGCAACTGTCCTACTTTGTTGTATGACAACGATTACAACCAGTATTAACGTTTGCACCGGCTACAATGTCATCATAATCCCACCGCAGGATGTCGTCCCAGCTTTCAGCACCATGGGCACGATGGCATGAAATACAAAGCACCTGTCCCTGGGTTTTAGCCACATTGGTTCCAATCTGGTTATTTCCGGCAGAGGCATCATAACCTACCGGGGCCTCGGTAGAATATTTATTTACGAGGTCAGCTTCTTCCGGGTATGCGGCATATTCAGCAGGGCCGGTAGCTGCGGCAGCTTCCAGAGTAATATCCGTGGGATGCCTCAACCATGGCTCACTGGGTCCGCCCTGATTTGCATCACCATGAAATTTCCCATGACAGCTCGCGCAGAGTTTATTAATTCCCTCAGCATCATAAACGTTATGCTCAGAAGAATCAGCGGCAGTGATCTGGCTTTTGGTATTATGCCTGCCGGATTCCCAGTTCGAATGCTCCAATCCAAGCACACCAGAGTTGTTGAATTCTTCATCGACTTTGTTGGTGCTTAAGAACCGGTAGCTTTTTCCAACGGTAGAGCCATCCAACGGGCTGTCTTCTCCGTGGTGAGCCCCATAAACAGCGGCAAGATTGTCAGGGTTCGCTCTGTTTCCATGGCAACCGGTAGTTCCGGCACAGGTAATCTGAGCGGCGCCGCCTATATCGTCATTGCTCCCTCCCGGCGGGACATTAGGCGTTCCCAATTTTGCATCTTGTGCCGCCAACCCAAGGGCATTATGTCTTACAGCATCAGTAGTGCCGGCATATGTCCCTCCGGCAAGTATATCATTACCTGTTAAATCTATCTGAGGGGCACCGGTAACAGTATCATATCCATTTGTAACGGAAGAAGAGCCGGAATGGCAGGCAACGCATGAATTATTATTCTCATTGGGATCTTCCGCAACACCAAAAAGCAGCGCATTATTCGGTCCGGTTGATACATCCCTGTTCGGGTCAAACGAGATAAACGGATCAACCCCATCCTGGCTGTGATGCATGGTATGACAAACGCTGCATACCGCGGTCACATTATCTCCGACTTTTGCCATGGTCACATTAGAAGTAGATACAATGACCATACCGATTACTGCAACAACGAAGACAGTGAACAGTATTGATTTTGTAAGTTTCATATATTTTTTACCTCCTATTCCCTTTTGTTAAATTGGTTTAAGTAATACACAATCAAGCCCTCAGATCGAATTTACTTACCGATCCAAGTCCGTTCCCTTATGATAAAATGGTCTTTCAACCCACCTCCCATTATCTTGATATTTCAGATGCTATAAACAATATTTTTGTTATATCGTTACAAGCCACCTCCCTTCCATTATGTAAAAATCCAGCTAGCCTCTCTGGATCTTAAAAACCTGAACCCTCTTATTGAATGTGTCTGCGACAAATAATCTTCCATCCCGGTCAATAAAAATACCTTTTGGATAATTAAACAAACCGGGGCCGCCCCCCTTACTGCCAAATTCAAAAAGGTAATCCCCTTCCTGGTTGTATACTGACAAGGCATGACGCATATAATCCATAATATAAATCAAGCCTGTTTTTTTATCCACGGATATGCCCTGGGGACGGCTCAACTTGCCTTTTGTTGCTCCGGGTGCGCCAAATCTGAAAACAAACTCGCCATGCTTATCATAAACATAGACATGCCCTGAGTTCGAACTTAGGCAATAGATTTTTTCTTCATTTACATCAACAGATCTTACATTAACTATTCTTTTGTCCTTTGGCTGAATGTTTCTTATAAATCTTCCATCTTTATCCAAAATTACAAGCCCCGCATCTCCTCCCGAGAGATAAAGGTCACCTCCTTCATCTATATATATGTCCTGTACAGAGAAGGAGGCCGCTCCATCAAAGCCCTTTAATTCCATTTGCTTTTGAAATTCACATCTGAAATTGAAGGCCAATAGTTTGCCGGGGCTGTTTCCTTTTCCTTCTTCTGCAACAAAAATTATACCATCCTGATTTACGGCAACGCTCAATGGTCTGGCAGAGATTCCGTTACTCTTATCTATTTTTGCTACAGGTTGAAATTCTTTGTTAAATATAAAAACAGCCTTTTTGTAATGATCCGCAATATAAATGTCACCATGGGAATCGACATATATATCCATGGGATGATCAAAAGGTATCTGCTCCGCATAACCTTTGATACTGGCTAGATATTGTATCCGCGGCGCAGTATATTCTGCCTGTGAAAAGACAAGGGTGGCCTGAAAAAAGATCAGAGAGAAAGCAAAAACAACAGCAGTAATAGATTGTATTTGTCTATTTTTTGCCGTATATGAAAACTTATTCATATTATATCTCTTATCACCTTGTTTTAAATATTTGAACTCTTTTATTAAAAGCATCCGCGACAAACAATCTTCCCTGATTGTCTATACATATGTCTTTTGGATAATTGAACCAACCCGGCCCCCAGCCCTCTCCACCAAACTCGTTCATGAAACTGCCGGAGGAATCATATACTAAAAGCGTATGCCGCATGTAGTCCATTACATAGATTATTCCGTCCCTTGGGTCCACTGCCAGGCCCTGAGGCCTGTTCAATTTTCCGGGACTTCCGCCCTTTTTGCCGAATACATTTATTTCATCACCTTTTCGATTATATACATAGATCTCTCCCTCCCATTCACTCAGAAGGTAAATCAGATCCTCTTTAAGGTCAACTCTGGTTATTTCCGCGTTAATTTCCTTCCCTGTCTCAGTCTTTTTTATGGGCTGAATGCTTTTAAGAAAATTGCCTTCGGCGGTCATAATTATTAATGGTCCTGATGAACCACCGGCAAGATAAAGATTTCCCTCATCGTCAATGGCGATATCCCTTGCAACAAAATTCTCAAACCCTGTAAACCCTTTAAACTGTATGGTTCCTTTCTTACGCCCGATGTGATCGAAAATTGTTATATTGCCCTTTTGTCTTTTATCAGGCGTTGATTCAGACACAAAAATCATACCCTTCTTATTCACCGCTATACTTATGGGATAATCAAGTCCGTTTGCCTTATCTATTATCGATACAGGTAAAAGATACTCGTTAAAAACCCATATTTTATTAGGACCACTATCTATTATGTAGATATCACCATTATCAGCGGCATAGACATCTGTTGGAAACCGAAACGGTATATTATCTCCATAGGTCTTTATCATATCCATGTACAGGATATCCTTTTTGTCAAAGGCATCAAGTGTGGCAAGCTGAAATGATGTTGATAGAAATATTAATCCGATTATAAATGCAAAACACTTGACCGAAGAAGAATCCATCAGCCTTTTTTTAATAATTTGTCTTAAACTGTTAAACATGATATTCAGTCTCGTAATGGCCCCCGTTTAATTTTTGAAAACATAAATATTAAAAAAATGCCATTTAAAAACTTTAGTAAAAAAGCAATAACTATGCCAGGTTATTATAATCTATAATAAATCTAATTCTTTTGAGTATGACATACAAAGCATCCGTTTGTATTATCACTGCCTACCCTCATTTCATCATAATCCCATCTGAGTATATCTGGATATGGGCTTCCATGCGGCCTGTGACAAGAAAGACACATGACAAGATCTTCATCCGGAGTAACTTTGCTTCGGTTTGAATTATTCAGACCGCTATAACTGCTTAGATCCGGCCGGGCCACAGGTACATCGGGATCAAATGTTTTATAAGCATTGTATTCACCTGAATCCGGTAATCGTGAATCCGAGGGATGACGTATCCACGGCTCGCTGGATACATCTTTCTGCTGCATGTGGAATTTCCCGTGACAACCGCAGCAAAAAGCTGTCATAGTATGTTGAGTGGCTAATGGCCAGCCATCGGATGTGAATCCACCTTCCTTTCCGAGATATTCATTATGATTCTCGGAGTCTGCCTCATCCATAGCCTGCCATTTGGGGTCCTCAATCCCTATAACACCCCAAATCCCGCTCAATCTGATATGCGATTTGAGAAAGCGGTACCAGGGGAAATTATTTATTATATCGTATTTATCTCCATCATCAGCGTGGTGATACCCGCTCGGTTGATTAATATCATCGACCATATGACAACCGGTACAGCCTTGTCTTCTATAAAGACCGGCATCAGCCTCTTCTGAATATTCTCTATCAAAATTATCATGGCATGAATTACTGGAGCAAGCTATACTACTACCCGGGGCCTTGGATAATTTATCATCCTTCTCACCGGGGAAGACATTATGCCCCTTGGAATCATCCGCATTACTATTTCCTTCTTTTACCCACCAAAAATTACCCCCGGCCAGATAATTCACAGGGGCGGCGGGTCCTGTATAATTTACAACCGGAACAAGAGAAGCGTTCGGATCGTCTTTATCCAAATCATAATAAGTGGACGATTCGTCGCTTGAATGACAGCCGATACAATCATTATTGAGCAAACTAGGGATTGGGGATTGACCATTCGGATCAACAATGCCATCCTGACTATTATGCATGGTATGGCAGTTAACACATTTACCTTTAACTTTTGCCATACAATTGGTTGATTTTAGGGAAATGGCAAACAATATAGAAACAATTATGCATATATATGTGATACTATGATTTTGCAAAAGGCATCTTTTGTTTTTTCCCATCCTCATCCTCCATTGATTTCTGTTATTACTTATGATTGTTTTTTTCAATCAAACCGCAAAAATTAATTAAACATAAAAAAATTGAAATATATTAATTCTATTTCTAATTTATGATATATACATTTATATACACCTTTTATATTATAAACATAATTTTTAACCCTTGCAAATGCTATCCAACCTTGCTTTTTTAAGATCTGCCCTTTATTCTGAGGCCGGATCAGGAGAAGAAATTAATAATAAAATAAAACCTGTTGTTCGCAGGTATAGTAATCCGGCTTTCAAACTATTACGCAATTTTTATGCCCGTAATCCTGAATTGCATAATTAAATTTATAAATGCCAGGATCTCATTAATTATATTGATCTTTCATTTTTTCTGCCTGCTTTTTTTCCTGTTTCCGATCACCTTATTTTTTAAAAAAATCCATAAAAAAATGCAGATATTGTTTCACCTTATATGAATGTTTTTGCAGTATTCCAGCATATCAATATGTTTATTGCATACTTTTTTTCACGAAGCCGGCTTTTATTATACCTAAGGCAATTCAGGATTGGTGGCAATTCATTTTGGCAATTGTTGATTCTATTGAAAAAATAATCAAAATAAAATAGAATATTTATGACATTTTTATTTGTAAGGGATATTATAAGCAATTATAAATCAATAAGAAATAAATCATCCTTAAGGAGGAATCTCTATGTGCCTGGCAATCCCCATGGAGGTTGTGAAGATAGAAAACTATAATGCCTGGGTTTCAGTAGGAGATATACAAAAAGAGGTCCGATTGGAGCTAATCGATGAGATGCCGCAGGTAGGAGATTATGTACTTGTCCATGCAGGATTTGCTCTTCACAGGATTGATGAAAAGACAGCCATGGAAACATTAAAATTGTTCGAAGAGTTATTATCTAATGAAGCATCTGAGTGAATACAGGGACAAACAGCTTGCGCAAAGGATCATAGAAAAGATTCATGCATCTTCAAAAAAAGAGATCCGGATTATGGAGGTATGCGGAACACATACGGTTTCCATCTTCAGGAACGGAATCAGGGAGGTCCTTCCTTCTAATATCACTCTCATATCAGGTCCCGGGTGCCCGGTATGCGTTACCGCCATCAAGGAAATTGACAAATTCATCAAACTTTCCCATGAAGATGACGTAATAATTACTACCTTCGGAGATTTGATGAAGGTGCCCGGATCTTCATCTTCCCTTCAAATGGAAAAGGCCAATGGCGCAGATATCAGAATTGTTTACTCAACCTTCGACGCCCTTAAAATAGCTGCAAACAATATGGACAAGAGGGTTATATTTCTGGGAATCGGTTTTGAAACAACCGCGCCGACTATCGCTGCATCTGTTTTGGAAGCCAAGGGCAGGAACATAAAGAATTTTTTTGTACTTGCTCTTCATAAACTAATTCCGCCTGCTATGGATGCCCTCCTTTCAGCGGGTGATTTAAGGATAGACGGATTTATGTGCCCGGGACATGTATCCTGTATCATCGGAGCCAATGCTTACCTGCCTCTGGCTCAAAATTACAGGACACCATGTGTGGTGGCGGGATTCGAACCCGTTGATATACTCCAGTCAATATATATGCTTGTAAAACAATCGGAAAAAGACCATGCTAAGGTCGAGATACAATATAGGCGAGGAGTCACCTTTGAAGGAAACAAAAATGCCCTGGATATTATGCAAAAGGTATTCGAAACCTGCGACGCCCCATGGCGCGGCCTGGGAGCCATACCCGGAAGCGGACTGAGGCTGAGGTCCGAATTCAATGATTACGCTGCCGAAAGCGTGTTTGATCTTTCAATCCATGAGCCCGCTGAAAATCCTGAGTGTATGTGCGGGGATATTTTAAGAGGTACTAAGACCCCGGTCGAATGTCCCTTATTCAGGAAGGCCTGCAATCCATTAAATCCCATAGGGCCATGCATGGTTTCTTCTGAAGGCAGTTGCGCTGCATATTATAAATATGGAACGAAATAAAGCGTTAGGCTTAATCAAGATTAATATCAAAACCAAAAATCTCGTTAAACACCTTTTGGCTACAGAGGCTGTTATGCGTGCCCTGGCTGAACATTTTAAAGAGGACCCGGATATTTGGGGACTTGCGGGGCTGGTTCATGATATCGATTATGATCTGACCAAGGATGATTTTCCCATGCACGGCAAGTTGGGAGCCGATATGCTTAAAAAAGAGGGCGTCGATGAAGGGATCTTACATGCCGTTCGATCACACTCCGGTTCCGAGGAGGCCAAATCCAGGATTGCAAAGGCTTTATGTTGCACAGACCCTCTTACGGGTTTTTTGGTTGCCTGTGCACTGATCAATCCCGCAAAGAAAATAAAAGATGTGGACCTGGCTTTCGCCTTAAACCGATTCAAGGAAAAACGATTTGCAGCGGGTGCCGACCGGAATCTGATAAACAGTTGCAGCGATATTGGACTCAGCCTGGAAGAATTTATAAGCATAGGCTTAAAAGCGATGAAAAACATATCAAATGATATTGGACTATAATATTGTTTTAATATCGTTTTTATGTTATTCTTAAAGTTATTATTTAGGCATTTATTATATTTTCTCTATATTTATTACATTAGATAATATTATATACTAATTTTAACCTTTAAATTATTTTAATCTTATGGAAAAAAAGATTTATGCTGTCATTCTGGCCGGAGGTCATGGGACCCGATTTTGGCCAAGAAGCAGAAAAAAAAGGCCAAAGCAATTACTGGATATAATCGGATCAGAATCGATGATCCAACTTACTATTTCAAGGATCAAGCCTCTTATTCCGGTTGAAAATATCCTTATTGTCACAAACAAGGAACAGGCCCCGCTGATAAAAGAGCATCTGCCGCAGATAAAGCCCGAAAACATACTTGCGGAGCCTTGCGGACGAAATACTGCTCCCGCCCTTGCTTTGGCATCTGCATATCTTCTATCAAAAGATCAGGATTCCATAATGGTAGTGCTCACCGCTGATCATCTGATTCAAAAGCAGTATGCTTTTCTTAGCCTTCTCAATGAAGGAACAAAAATGGCATGCAAAGATAAGTATCTGATCACACTGGGCATCAGACCGACATTCCCTGAAACAGGATACGGATATATTCAAGCCGGCGACAAATTGGAGGATTCAATAATTGGGTATAAGGCAATACGCTATGTCGAAAAACCGGACAGGAAGACGGCGGAAGAATATCTCAGAGACGGCAGGTACCTGTGGAACAGCGGTATGTTTATCTGGAAGACACAAACATTCTGGCACGCATTGAAAAGGTTCTTACCCGACATATATCATTCATTCTGCCGGCTCAAGGACGCATTCGATACTCCCAATTATATGGAAACAGCGGAGAATATTTATAAAGACCTGGAGCCTCTCTCGGTTGATTACGGAATTATGGAAAAGTCAGACAAGGTCATTGTAATACCAGCAAATATAGGCTGGAACGATGTAGGATCATGGACCGCCCTTGACAAGATAATGAAAAAAGGTGAAGACGGAAATATAATTATAGGACAGCACCTTGGTATAGATTCCAAAAATATCATCGCCTATTCCCATAAAAAACTTATTACAACCCTGGGTATTCAGGATCTTATAATTGTAGATACTGAAGACGCCCTGCTTGTTTGCCATAAGGACAGGGCACAGGAAATAAAGAATATTGTGAGTCTTCTGGAAAAAAGAGGAATGGATGAATACCTTTAAAAGAATACATAGTTTCCCTTATGATTTAAAAATTACTACCGAAAACAAAGGCATTCTAGAAATATACAATAAGATTAAGATAAAAAAGTCAATCTAGGAGAGGATTTTTTAAATGGAAAGTCAAAAACTCAGAAAAATGCTGGAACAATTACACAGTGAGCTTAAGGAAACAGAAACCGTTGATGAAAGCGGCAGCGAGCTTCTGCATATATTGATGGACGACATTAAGAATATCCTCGATAAATCTGTTGACGAACAATCCGGTCAAAGGAGTTCCCTGATCAATCAACTGAAACAAGCGATCCTATATTTTGAAGAATCTCATCCCACCCTTGCGTTGACCATGAAAAAGGTAATAGACACCCTGAGCAATATGGGTATTTAGCCGCTTACAAACCTGATAATAAAAAACTCTAACATTTTGTTGTTTATAAGAGATCAATCCTGCCATGACCATCCCTGTGATGGCAATTTTCCATAGTTGCCTTGTGAAAATCCTTTAATGTATTCTTTAAGAATTCCGGAAGACATATTTGTTCCATATTGAGGATAATTTAATGGATAACTTAACGGAAATGTAGTTAGTTGATTCGTATAGCCATAATAATACAACTGATTGGCCTGAGGCAATAAATATCTGTTTGATATCGGAAAATAGCCGTTGTACATATAAGTATTATAATATATATTCGAATCATAAATAGGAGTAAAAGTCCATTTGTTATAATAAGTAAAGGGGAATCCATATCCATAAGAATAAAAATTATAATCATAATCTGGAAATAAATAAGTATTTGCGTGCGGTTTCATAAGGGAAGACATGATTACCGGATACATGGGGAAATTAGATAGTAATGAATTATTATAATTAGAACCATACGGCAATCCTCCGGATGGTAATGTTCTGTTAATTCCGCCAAAGAGGTTAGATCCTCCATAACCAGGTGGCACATAAAAAGAATCCTTATCCTTAACATTGATTATTATGGAATCACTGACAGATGTGTTGCCTGCTTTATCCGTTACCATAACAATAACATTATTTTTCCCCTTTCCGAATTTGTATGAAAGCTCTGGCCCTTCCCCTATTATCGTATTGCCCTTAAGCCATTTATAAGACATATCCTCTCCGCAATTATCAGTCGCTTTTACCTTTAAATCGACGCTTCGTCCGTATCCTATTGTTCCCGCAGGGTTAGCCTCCACTTTTAGAATAGAGGGATTTTCCTCATCCCTTATTACAATTTTCTGCTCCTGACTTGTTGTATTTCCGAAGCCATCATTGTAAATCCAGGTTATTGTGTATTCGCCCAGTTCGTTATAATTCAAGGAATCATTTGTAACGGCCTTTATGGTTCCGGCCAACTCATCCGTTGCAGTTGGAAATTCGGTTTCATCAAGCTCTACGCCACAATTTTTTATTATATAAGGCAAGGGATCTATATCCGGAACAGGCGGATCATTGTCAATGATGCAAATAAAAAGACCTCCGGAATAAGACCAATTTAAAAAATCATCTTCCAGGTTTCCAATAGTTAAAACCGATGCATGATCAGACACTTCACACCCTATAACATCAAACTCCAAATAGGCAATTACACAATCGCTTCCTGATTGTATGATATTCTCACCAAGCTCAAAGCCCCCGATTTTAAGCATCCCAGGCCCCCCGGGTTGATAGACGTCAAAGTAATCAATATTTTTTGTATTTTCCCCGGAAAGAAATCCCTTATATTCAAGGACATCCGGATCATAAGTTAATTCAAAAGAAAAGGAATGTACTGAATTG
>JBLIRS010000068.1:0-12535 GCA_049472415.1 bacterium
AGCTTCTGCGTTTGCTTTGTTTGCTTTAGCTTTAGTTGCGTTTGCTTTAGCTTTAGTTGCGTTTGCTTTAGCTTTGTTTGCTTTAGCTTTAGCTGCGTTAGCTTCTGCGTTTGCTTTAGCATCTGAAGCAAGTTTTTCAGCGTAAGTTTCTTTGTCTCTTTGCGTTATCAATGGTAATACAAACAAAAAGAAAGCTAAAATTACAATAGCTGCTAGGAAAATAACCCAAGCGATCCAATTAGAAAAAATTAATGGCATCCAAAAAGATGCAATTATCATTTTACTAAAAAGTCTTTTTCTAAATGAAACTGGATCATTTTCTTTTGGTGTATAAAACCATATGAACCTTGATAGAGCATAAAAAAGATAGAGAGATCCAAGCAATGAGGCAAACGAGATTAAGATTATTGTTAAATTAATAGAAATAATGTTAACTGGAATTTCAAAATATTCTGCATGACCATATTGATATGCGAATGCTACCAAATAAGATATAAGTGTAATGCCTGCAATTACAAGCCCCTCTTTTAAAAAAATATTTTTTGTTTTATCTGACATTTCTTGTATTATTTTGACTAGCTATTATTGACCTAATGTTTTCATTTTATGATCCCTGGCAACATCCTATTGATTATAGTTTGGTGATAAAAGCCTGGCTTGTTCAATGAAAAAATGTACCGCTTTATCCAACTTGCCAAATGTTCTAGTTTCTGTATTCTTTGCACCCACTATCCAGGGCCTCTGTCTTTTTCTATGATTCTCTTCTCGAAAGTCATCTTCACCGTAAAAGACTAGATCGTAAGTGTATTCTTCACAATAGAGTGAAACATCCGGACCCTTCAAAAGTTTTCCGTTCTTGAATCTGCGATGTAAAGAAATCAAATTTTTTTCTAAATTAATATGCCAACCTAATTTTCCCAATTCAGATAGGTTCTTTTCATAAACCTCTTTTAGGTTTGTATATTCTATCTTCAGTGCCACTTCTTTACTCCAAGTAGTCGTTGTATCTATATCACACAGCTCGATCTTATCAATGAAGAAAGTTTTAATTGCATTTGAACTAAAGCATCTCGCACGAACCTTACCATTGAAAATACTAATTGGAGAAATTTCTCGCACTGTACCTGGTTGGCTACCACCATAATATTTAACCTTCAGAACTTCAGCATTATCAATTGCTTCTTGTAGCTTGACCAACATAGACATTTATTCATCCTCAGTTATATTGAAGTTTTAATTTTATGTTAAATTATAAATGCTTAAAGTCTTCCCATCTTTTCCGGTAAAATTGGTCCTTTATTACTTATTGGCATTTTCTTTTAAAAACTTCATAATTTATTAAAAAATCCTTTATTTTTTTGACATTTATCTATATATGTACTACAATAGTATTCTAATCATAGTACAATAATCTTTCTGAAGGAGGTCAAGATCAGGATATGGACTATCGGGGCAAGAATTACACAATCTTCATCCCTGACGAGATTTGCTGCCAATTACTCCCCATGAAAAAAAAATTAAAGATGAGCTGGCAGAATATTGTTCTTGAGGCGCTTTCCCGATACGTCCAGGATCTCAAGAAGCATAATGCTATTGAAAAGAAAACTCGCTGAAGGGGGGATCGATGCCGGATCTAAAGGAAATTAAAGTCGAAGAGCCAATACCGCAGGAATCGGAACAGAAAAAAATACAGGATGAACGGGCGGAAGCAGAAGAGCGGCTTAAAGAATCGGTAGAGCAGGCCCGGAGCCTCAAATGGGGCGAATCTCCGGAAGAGGACAAGGAACCCGAAGGCAAGGAGCCAAAGGACGAGAAGCCTAAAAAATCTTTCGAGGAGAAGCTTGTGGAGCTTGATGTTGATGAGCTTATAGAGTTAGGAAAAGAACTGAGAGAAAAACGGGAGAAGGAATTTAGTCCATCTGTCATAAAAAATGAGCTTGCGATTATAAGAATGCTTGTAGATCAGGCCCTTAATATCCATTGCCAGATCGAAAGTAAGGCTGAAGAGGTCCAGAATGATAAAAGGTTATCCTCTCATGGCAAAAATGAGGAAATGGAAAAGCTTGCTGAGACATCAAACGGTGCCCGTGATGAGCTTAGAAAGCAGGCAGCCAAATTGAATGAGATTACGGAGGCAGTTGAGACGGAGATTTCGAGGCAAGCCTGCATCGATGAAGGTCGGTTTGATTGTAAACCCGGATCGAGAAACGAAGAAAAGGTTTATGCCAATTTTTCTGAGCTGAAGATGGGAAGACTTCGGGATGATTTTAAATTGTTTGGCACTATTGACAAGCCTGACAAGAATGGAAAAGTTGAAACGGTGTATAAATTCGGCTGGCTGCTACAGAAATACATAAATGCCTGCAGCCGGGGCGATACCGTGACTCAATTCTTTTCTGAGTCTATGCTGCCCATTATCGAGGATGCGATGAGTTATCGATCAGCTAGTGATAAAGACGGCATAGCCCGTGCCAAGTTGGGAGAGCTTATAAAAAGGCAAAGAGCGAGCAGGATAGATCCTGAGTTGCTTGAGTTCAGCGAGAAAATAAACTATCAACATCGGAAAATTCGGCACTTGCACACCCTGGCACGGAAGGGATTCAGGCATTACGATGCTGGGCCGAGAGAAAAATATTTTCAGCACATGAGAAGGAATTGGAGTTGAATTTGCTGGCAGCCAGCATACCTCCAGGGGGGATCGGGTACGCCCGGTCCTCCCAAATATAATAAATAGCAGGTGGGATGAATGATATTAAGTTTTGAGCGATTTACTAGGAAAGAGGTGGATGATAATGGCAAAGAAGATTTACAGCGGCGGAAGTCCAAAAATGTCAAAGTTGAATGCATCCAGGGAAAAGGATTTACAAGACGGCTACAGAAAAGGCGAATCAAGGGCCACCAAAGGTCAAAGGCCGGATTCCAGGCAGATCAAGACGGCATCTTATCGGGATAGCTTAAGATTCCTGCCTGGCAAGACACAATCCCACAAGAAGGCACTTGGATATCTGCCCCCTAAAACGGAATCATTCATAAGGTCAATGATGGGTATAGATACACCTTATTGATTTGAACCTGGTTTCCATAAAACTAAAAAGCCCTTGCAGACAGAAACGCTCTCAAGGGCTTATTAATATATATTAGCTTTTGGTTTTTCTCATTATCCCTGCGAATCCTAAAAGGCCTAGAAGAAGAAAAAATGTGGATGGTTCGGGAACGGGTTGTGGGGCAAATTCTCTATATAATAATGCAATGTCGTCTTCTGCTAGCCCCTCATCAAAGATCTTTAGTTCGTCTATGATTCCATGAAATGGTCTTTGCCAACCTGAAAGATACCCCTTGCCTACGGTTAGCCTTGCTGTAGAATCATATTCAATTTTCCCATCTCCGCCTGTATATTCGGGTGAAGTTCCAACCAATTCACCATCAATAAAGAATTTAATATATCTTGGTGATTCACTGCTATATGTAAGTGCTACGTGATGCCAATTGTCTTCATAAACCGTACCTGCATAATAGTTCATTTCTCCATAAATATTAGTTGGGCTTGCGTCGTGGTCTTCAATGGCTGTGTTTAGAGCCCCATCAAAACGCAATTGGAACCGATAATTTCTATGTGTCACAATTTGATATTCTCCAGGTTCATACTCTGGGAGGCTATAAGGCAATATCCATGCAGCAATAGTAATGCCGTCGGTTGGTTGAATGCAATGATCAATAATAACAAAATCATCAGGGGTTCCATCGAACTCAATAGCAGATCCTTCAATACCACTTTGCCATTCAACGCCATAGACATCCCCATTATAATTGGAGCCGGAACTATCATAAGCAGTTGATCCTTGACCTTCGTTAAAATCCCAATACCCAATCAGAGTTGCATAGGCTGGATAAATCGTTCCAAATATGAAAATTATTAGAGAAGCAATGAAAATTTTCTTCATACTCCACCTCCCGAATTTAATGTTTGAATAGTAAAAAGAAGGGGTGTTAAACAAAGATGAGAAAACAATCTATTATAAATATATACATTAAGGTAATAAAAATACAATTCTGATGATTTTTAAATTTTAAACTGAACTTTACATTTCAAATTAATTTGATATAATACAATACAAATAAGTATTAAAATGAAAAATAACGAAAGGAATTTTTATGGTAGAACATAGAGAAGTTATGACAACAGAGGAGGCTTGCGATTATCTTCGAACCACAAAAACCACTCTTTTCAAGATGGTCCATGAGGGCCTTATCCCTGCCGCAAAGGTCGGGAATGCTTACAGGTTTTTGAAGTCCGAACTTGAGGATTTTCTGAGGGGAAGATCCACAGAGAGCCAAAAAAAATATGGAGATAATAGATGAGTTATATAAATGAGCTTTTAGAAAAACTTCAAGAGGATTGCAAGAAATGTGAAGGAAATGGATATATTGAAAAATTAAGAATACCTATATCTCGTCGTGATACTCAAAGTAAATCTTCTGCAAATGTCAAAAAAAATAATTTAGAGAAAATAAAATGTCCTAGTTGTAATGGCTTAGGAAAAAGACCAAATAAATTGGCTAAAGAAGTAGTAAAATTTTTAAGAAAAAATGATTGGTTAGACATAGACAAAGAGTGGTCTGAAGAAGAATTAGAATTGACAAAAGAATCTATTGGAGAAAAATGGGGTAATCCTGAAAAATATGAAGAAATAATAGATTTGTTACAAAATGGGTTAAATATAATTAAACATAATGGCAAAATTTTTAAAAAAGAACAAGATCAAAAGAATAAAATCGAAGGCGATAAGAATGATATTATTATGAGATTTTTAAACCTAATATTGCATTACAATACAAGTTTCGACAAGTAGTCTGCCCCGAACAGGTAATGGGACCTATCCGGGACCTGGCCCCACCGGTCAAAGTGACCCTTTCCGATGGAGGTTGAGTAATTATACAAAACAGGGTCATCTTGTAAAAAGGAGGTGAGATAATTTGGATTATCCAAGAGGTTGTCTATACCAAAGGAGCAAGACCAAGTATTGGTGGGCAAAAATAACGCCATACAAGGGCGCTAATCCCATCTATGAGAGCACTATGCGGACACAGAAGAGCAATGCGAGGCGCTGGCTGGATCAAAGGCTTAAGGATTTTACCATGGATCTTGGCAATACCAAACCTGAGAGAGTCACTTTTGATGAGCTGTGCGAGGATATAAAGACCGACTATCGTATCCGGGGCATGAAGTCACAGGACCGCCTTGAGCGGAGCATAAAGAACCTTCAGAAGATGTTTGCAGGGATGTATGCCACAGAGATCAACACCGCGAGGATCAAGAGGTATATTGATCTGCGGATGAACGAGGAGGCTTCCAATGGCACTATCAACCGTGAATTATCCGCTTTAGGCAAAATGTTCACTTTAGGAGCAGAATGCACACCCCCAAAGGTCTTAAAAGATAAGGTGCCACATATCCGGAAGTTAAAAGAGGCAAATCCCAGGACTGGATTTTTTGAATATGCCGAGTTACAAGCCGTTTTATCCGAATTACCACAATTTTATCATGGGCCTGTAATATTTGCTTATGAAACTGGATGGCGTCAATCTGAAGTATTTAAACTGCAATGGGAAAATGTAAATCTTATTGAAAAAACTGTCACCCTGGATGTAGGGACCACAAAGAACAATGAAGGCAGAGTTATCTTTATGACAGAAACGATGAGAACCCTTATTCAGGCACAATGGGAACAGCGTGGATCTTCAGGCAGGTTTTCACCATATGTTTTCCCAAATGAGAGCAGAACAAACAGGATCATTAAAGAAACTTTCTGCAGGGCATGGAAGAAGGCTTGCAGGAAGGCGGGATATCCGGGAAAGCTTTTTCATGATTTAAGAAGAACGGCGGTAAGGAATATGGTAAGGGCGGGGATACCTGAAAGAGTTGCCATGATGATTTCAGGGCATAAAACCCGTAGTATATTCGATCGTTACAATATTGTTGACACAAAAGATCTGGTCCTTGCAGCCAAAAGAATAGAGGCCTATCATGAAAAATCGGTTACACTTCCGGTTACACCCAAGATTGTCAACATGCCGGAAAGGAATAAAAAGGGTTGTTAACATGCCTTATAACTCCTTGATTTTATTCATTGGCGGGAGTGCGTGGGAATCGAACCCACCTCGGATCTTTTAGAACCCGTCACTGGATTTGAAGTCCAGGGAGCCCACCAGTGGCCCATCCACTCCCAGGGCTTATTTTATCAATGTCCAGTGTCAATAGCAATAGTGTCAAAATTCGTAGCTACAGCAAAATTGTAGTAACTATCCACTTATGTTTGGTTGTAAGCTCTCCGGATAATGATGGATGTCTTATAGGATAAGAAATAGGGCAATTTATTGAGTATTCCAATAAGCGCCACTTTACACAATCTTGTCTATGGTTTGTTTATTTACTTTTTTAATGAAAATTTTTGGGATAAAATGGAGGTTAAATAACCAAACAAATTAATCATCGACAATCATTATATTGGAGGAGGTAAAAATGCCGGTAGTTCATGTAAATGTTTGGGAAGGTTTTGGTGAAAATAAAGCCAAGTCTGTTATTAAAGGTATTACAAATGTCTTTGTGGATTTGGGTATACCTGCGCAGGCCGTGGAAGTAATTGTACATGAGATTCCTAAATCTCATTGGGGTATTGGAGGAGAACCTGCATCGGAAAAATTCAAAGACATCAAACCATAAAAATGTTTGATTTTTTTAGTTAAATAAAGATCAAAGGGAAAATATGAAACAAAAACATGTAATCGAACATTTCTCTAGGCAGGCGGATGAATATGAAGAATTGATGGTAAAAATTGTTCCTCAATTCAAAAAACAACATGAAATCATTTATGATTTGCTTCCAACAGAAAGGACAAAAAAATATCAGGTTCTCGATTTAGGTTGCGGTAATGGGATCTTGTCTGAATTGGTTTTTAAAAAACTTCCTCATTCATTTATAGTAGGCTTTGATTTAACAGAAAACATGCTAAGGGCATATGATAAAAAACTATCCAGGCACTCAGGCCGATTCGAATTAAAACTGGGTGATTATAGGACTGATTCAATTGGTGCTAACTACGATATAGTTTTAGCCGGGTTAACATTACATCATTTAACTTGGGATGAAAGAAAAGAATTTTATAAGACTATATATTATGCACTCAATGAAGATGGGATATTTATTTCAAGAGATATAATCATTGACGAGGATCCGGATGTTAAAACCTATCAATATAGCCTTTGGAAAGATTATATGAGATCAAAAGGTGAAGATCCGGAATTCTGGTTTGCCAAGCACGTGGAAAAGGATCATCCAATTACTTTATCCGATCATTTTATGTGGTTAAGAGAAGCTGGTTTCGTAAAAATTGCCTGCCAGTGGAGGCTATATAATTTTGCAATTACAACAGCAGTAAAAGAATTTTAGAGGGTATTTATATTAATCAATAGAAATTGGAAGGAGGCAGAAGAATGAAAAGGTTATTATTTTTAATATTAATTACTGCATTTATAATTGCAAAGATTTTTCTTGTGAAAGCCTCTGCCGATTCTAATGGCGGACCAGATAGTGGTTCTCAAAATGTCACCTTAACAGGATCAGCCGCTGATTATTTTTCCGGTCCAGATGCTATTCAGACAGACGATAATGAGATATCTGTTGAAATGAACCTGCCATCGGGCTGGAGCATGATTTCTCTTCCCATACTGCCATCTAGTGTCTCTGTATCCTCATTATTCCCTGAAGCAAAAACTGTTTTTGGTTATGAAAAAGGTGAAGGTTATGTGCATATAACAGCGAGTGAGGAACTGAAGGCTGGAAAGGGATATTGGATTTTATTGGATCAGAATCAGAGTTATACCCTCTTTGGCCAACCTATCCAGTCTTATACCAAAACAGCATATGAACATGGATGGGAGATGATCGGCGGATGTTCATATTCAGCTAAAGCTTCAACAAATGGCTGCAACATCGGAGTTATTTATGACTATGTACAAGGGGCAGGGTATACACGCATTCCTAGGCCAGAGAGACTTGACCCTGGCAAAGGGTATTGGATACTCCTTCGTGATTTAACTTGTCAGCCATCGCCAAATGCCGGACTTACAAATATGGATGCCTATTTTGGTGAAATTGCATCCATGATGAACTATGCTCTTGTAACGAGCGGATTAGTGCCTAACTATCAGGAAAAAATTACATTTATAACGGTGGATATATATGGTCAAAAAAAAGTTTTATCTGAAGGCCAGGAACCTATTTTAACTTTCATGGAAATGACTTCGGAACAAAGGAATGCCTATAACGATTTTGCCTCAATAAGCAAAACTAAAATTAACCAGACACGACGCATTGGAATAAATGACAATGAACTGCTTTTTCCTGAAGATAAAAGAGATTTATACAACTCACCATATTTAGAGGAAATATCTTCTGCAAGCCTCCCGCTACTCTGTGGTAATGATTGTCCATTTGAATATAGAGAATATCGTAAATCACAAAGAGACATGATTTTGATTTCTTCTTCCCGTATGACACTTAAAAGTAATAAACTAATCACTTTAAAGGAAGGCCTATATTTTTTTGAAGAATTGATCCTGGAGGAAAATTCTTTAATCAACACAGATGGAGCTGTGTCAATATATGTTAAAAAACTAGAATTAGAAAAGAATGCAAGATTGATGGGAGGGGAAAGTACAAATCCTGATGAATGTCAACCCAATAATCTCATTATATTGGCTCAGCGTTGGGATGGGGCCTATTATAATCCGGAAGACGGGGTGAAAATCGGGCCAGCGGCAACAGTATGCGGACATATATTTGCGCCCGATTTAAAGGTTATAATATGCAAAGGTTACAATGGCAAAGCTACGAGGGTTTATGGCTCTATACTGACCCATCAGCTTATAACGTTAGGATGCGATGCGGGTGTATCATTCGGCCCGATATGGATTATATATGATGAATATATAGAATACTCTAAATGTGATTTTGAATTAAAGGTTAATAACTGAATGCACTATCACGGGTAAATTTGAATAATATTTTTTATGAACATTAGAAAACAACCGGAAAACACCCCAATATCATCAAAAAAAGTGATATCAGATGTGGAGATTATTAAATATTCGCAAGGATGGGAAAAAGTCAGATCTCAGGTGGTGACTGAAGATTCCCTCACTATCTACCTTAATGGAAAGCAGATCGTCACTCTGATGTGTACGAGCAATTCAAAGGAATTCCTTGCAATAGGCTTTCTCGCAGTTGAAAGGCTAATAGATCCGGATAATGCAGAAGAAATACAAATTATGGAACTTCAGGACGAAGCCATATACATCGAGGCCCCTTATTCTAAAAAGGCCCCTGGCGGAGATCACAAAACAATAACGCCCGGGCTCGGCAAAGGCATAACATTTTCAGAGGGTGATAAACGCCTGGAATCGATCAAAATTTCCTCATCCATCAGTATCTCCCCACCCCGGGTATTTCATCTGATGAAGGAGCTGACCGAAAGGTCTACTTTATATAAGATGACACATGGTGTGCATAATGCCGGGATATGTACCCAGGATGAACTGGAGATATTTCAGTATGATCTGGGAAGACATAATGCTGTTGACAAGCTCTATGGACAGTGTCTTCTGGAAAAAGTCCCTCTTTCAGAGAGGATTATTATCACCTCCGGCAGGGTATCCTCTGAAATCCTTACCAAGGTCGGGTTGATGGGCATCCCTATACTGATTTCCCGTTCATCTCCCACGGACAAGTCTGTTCGATTGGCTGACAGGATCGGTCTTACCCTTATTGCCGGGGTACGGGGAGACAAGATGTCTGTCTACACTCATCCCGAACGTGTTTTAGGGCTTTGTCAAAAAGACTTATGACGAGCCCGTCCTATTTAAGTGTTTCTAAGGCATCAGAGATTACATCCAGGAGGTCCGTGGCAATGAGGCCTTCTTCACCCTTTACTTTTGCGGCGAGATCACCCGCAAGGCCGTGTAAATATACGGCAAGAAGCATTGCCTCCTGCCGGGGATATCCCTGAGCCAAAGATCCCGCAACCATGCCGGTAAGGACATCACCCATACCACCGGAAGCCATACCAGGATTTCCGGTTGAATTGAGAAAAAGATCCCCTTCAGGATTAGCCATAATGGTCTTGTGCCCTTTCAATACCAGATAACATTTCCCTCTCACTGCCTCTTTTTTTACTATCTCCGGTCTTCCTTCAAGGACCTCATGGACTGAACATCCTGTTAACCGGGCCATCTCACCCGGATGTGGAGTTAGAACAGGGCAGTGTCCGGATTTATTTATCAATTCAAGCTCTCCGGCAATCAGATTTATTGCATCGGCATCGATGACCAAAGGCAGATCTGCCTTTTTAATGATTTTACGGACTAACTCCCCTGTCTCAGGATGCTGGGAAAGGCCCGGTCCAATGGCAACGGCATCAACACGGGACAGGAATTCCTCTATTTTGGGCCAAGCATTAATTGAGATTGTCCTTTCCGCCGTTTCCGGCAGGGGAAGGGTCATTGCCTCTGTCAGCTTGACTTCCATGAGATCGTTCAAACTCTTTGGCAGTGCCAGTGTTACAAGGCCGGCACCCATCCTTAACGCTGCCTGTGCCGTCATATAGGCCGCCCCTGTCTTTCCTTCCGAACCCGCAATTATAAGACAATGTCCATAATCCCCCTTGTGGGTATCGGGCGATCTTTTACGCACAAGGGGAGATAAAAAGGCCTTGTCCAATAAAATCATTTCACATTCAGCCTCATCGACAATAAATTTGGGTATCCCTATATCCACCAATCTAAGTTCACCGACATAATCCATGGCAGGCGGAAGAAGATGAGAAACCTTTGGCAGAGCGAAGGTAACTGTAATGTCAGCCTTTATATAAGGACCGTCAAGTCTTGGTGAATCCGAGCTAAGGCCTGAGGGGATATCCACGGCTATAACCTTTTTGTTGAGCCCGTTTATGAATTGAATCACATCTGCCAGAAATCCCTTCACCGGGGGCCTGAGTCCTGTTCCGAAAATGGCATCCACAAGGATGTCGCAACCTTTAAGGATCTCTGAATAGGAAGTCAAAATATCCTTATCAGTTATTACATAGATCCTGCCCCCCATATTGATTAATATATCCAGGTTGACCTTGGCGTCCCCGCACACCTTTTTGATATCAGCGAAAAGAAACACTTCGGGCTTCAACCCCCTGTTCATGAGATGCCTTGCCACCACAAAACCGTCTCCGCCATTATTCCCGGCCCCACAACAGATTCCTATCTTCTTTGAACCAGGAGGGGTATCCCAAAAGCTAAGGATATTCTCCACAACGCCCCTGCCCGCATTCTCCATGAGAATTACACCTGGTATCCCCAGTCCCTTGATGGCCTTTTGATCCAGGGCCCTCATCTGTTCACTGTTTACGACCTTCATCCTTTTTTTCCTTTCTTTCCCAAAAGGCTGCTATCAGCTTTCTCATCTCATCAATATGGGTTCCTGACCAAAAAATCTTTAAACATTGAGGACAGGTTTTAAATTCCTCCACTGTTTGAGAAACATATGCAGGGACCCTTGATTGTGCCTTGTCCCTGGGTAAAGGGATAAGTAACAGATTACACTCAAGGCAACGACTTAGAAAGATATTGGAATCAAACTTCAAGTCCAGGGAATCTACAACCTCCCTAACCTGATCCCTGAAATTGTCAAAATGAATAAACAGAGACCTTTCAGGTCCTATCTTTTTATAAATCCTCGAGTTACGCGTAAGGATAATGCGATTCTCTCTATAAGCCCGGACAATAGAAAGGCTGTCAATGCCCTTTCTGGTATAAATCGTATCGTACCCAAGTGTCCTCAGCCAGCGAGCCAACCGGCCCAGCATAACATCCGCCAAAAATCTATTTTCCATAAGAAGCTTTATCCTTACAAAAAGGAAAACTTTTATCAAATGGGTAAATGGTTATGAAATATCTCAAACGCTCTAATTATTTAATTATAGCACTTAAGAGTATAGCTTAATTTTTGTATATATCAATGTCAAACCTGTTCTTTATATTATGTTTATTTAAATTATACCAAACCATCAATTTGCATAAAATTCTAAATATTCGTTTATGGAAAAAATTGACATACAGGATTATTTTCCGGTTTTAAAAAACCTGTTCCGGGCAATAGATAACTAGAAAATGCTTAAAATATGAATGGATTAAATTGGTTTTAATTTAAAAAACTGAATAACTTCCTGGCTAAAAACCGGGGGCACAAAAAAAGGCGCAGGTGATTAAACCTGCGCCTTTTTTATTTTCAAATCCTTATTTAACAATTCCTCATGTTATGGGAACTACACCAATTGGCGTTGGAAAACTAACAAACTGAGTTGCTGGAGTAGAAATATGTCCAAAAAAGATTTTGTTGAACTACCCTCTACACAGGCTTGGAGCGCCATGAAGGAAATCAAAAACAGCAATGTGCGTCGTCTAAAGATCACTACTGGCGAAGAAACG
>JBLIRS010000069.1:0-12455 GCA_049472415.1 bacterium
TTCGGCTTTTGGTTCTTCTTGTTTTGCTCCCCAGGAGGTTTGAAACAGCTTTTTTGCGCCATCCACGAACGGACCCAAGAGGTCCAGGGGCAGGGGAAAAAGGATGGTGGAGCCTTTATTGGTTGATATATCCCGAAGGGTTTGTAAATATCTCAGTTGTAAGCCCTGAGAATTACTGGATAAGATCCTTCCAGCCTCCGCCAGGGTTTGTGATGCCTGGTATTCAGCCTGTGCGTCAATTAGCCTTGCCCTGCGCTCCCTTTCTGTCTCTGCCTGTTTGGCCATGGCCCTTTTCATCTGCTCAGGCAGGGTTACTTCTTTGATCTCCACTATAGAAATATGGATGCCCCATTGCTTGGTATGCACAGTTATGATTTCTTCCAGTTGTTTGTTTATCTTTGACTGCTGGCTCAAAAGGTCATCCAGTTCCACCTGGCCAAGGACGTTACGAAGCGTGGCCTGGGCGATCAGGAAGGTGGACTGATAAATGTCCTGAATTGTAATAATTGCCTGTGCAGGGTCAACCACATGAAAATATACCACGGCGTCAACGGTGACAGGCACATTGTCCCTTGTCATGATGTCCTGCCTCGGAACATCTATGGACACAAGACGAAGATCGACCTTCCTGATACGGTCAAAGAGCGGGATTAAAAAGACCAATCCCGGACCTTTGGCTGAAAGCAGTTTTCCAAGCCGAAAGACCACGGCTCGCTCATATTCTTTTAATATCTTGAAGGATGAGCCAATGAGGGCCACGGAGCCCAATATGATTAATAGTATCTTCAGAAATCCATAATTCATCTTTATTCTCCATTAAAAAGGATAGAAACTTATATCTTTATCCCCAATCTAAAAAGGTTTATCGCAAACCATATAATACCCGTAATTGAAAAAATGGTGAAAACAACAGATAAAAGCCCATATACGGAAAGCCAGTGAAAACGTCTTTTGCGAAAATATTCCCTGGCCCTTTGACGCAGATTCACAGTACGGGTAAAATCCGATAATAACCAATATCCGTCTCCGTTTACCAGAGGATTCATAATAATACTCCATCTTGTGTATTGAAGTATAAGCAATGGAGTCACAAAATATTCCATGGAAGGATATTTCAACACAAGTATTACAAGCAGAGTGTTGAATACAAGGTCCATCAAAAGCCCTGAAGAATTTATGAGAAGACGGATATTGCGGGGAAGGCACCATGACGCATGGGTGTCAATATAAACCGCCGGAAAAAACCACAGAAAAGTAAAACCCAGACGAGGGATAAAATAAGGCTTTGAGCTGAAATAATGTCCAAGCTCATGCAGGACTATGGGGAATATGGATATTAATCCGATCAACAGGGTTTCATACCAGTGACGAAGAGTAAAAGTGCCTGCAATGTTCTGAAAATATTCTATCTGGATGGCAGCAAGCAGGATAAACAGAAAAACAAATGGTGCTATATTTATATCATCCTGTTGGCTTGCCTGGGATATTTTCCCTTCTCTGGGAGAGACTATGGCGCCTTCCTGCTGAAGATTCGCTAACAAGGTTTTCAATTCATTCGGATCGATCTTGTATTTCTTGCACAGGGGAGAAAAGGGCATCCCCGCGTTTAATTCAAGGAGAAGGCGTAGGGTAAGCCAATCAATATGATACAAACCTTTTTTGGGTGTTCTTATCCACAGGGTCCCGTCATCCAGATTCCCATACTCAAAATTGAATCGTAAGTGATAGGTCTCCCTTTCAGGATCAGGATAGGTAAAAGCGGGAGGGTTGCCTGCAAAGTGTTTTTGTGATTGGCGGGTTTCCAAAATTAATCGCTCCTTCATATGGGGGTCAAAACATTTATGGTTGTCAAAACTTTTATTTTCAGGAGGATACTATAATAAGTCCCATCATGCAATATGTCTTTACTCCAATAAAGGAATCTTTGGCATACCCTCCCTTAGGGTTTCCAAAAAAATTGACGAGCATTAAGAAAAAGAACTTACGTGGGGAAAGGGGACCTGCTCAAAAATATTGTGGTTTTCGAATAATTAATGAAAATTGCAAAATGCAAAATGAAAAATGCAAATTTAAGGAATACATTATTTTGAGTTTTAAAATTTGCATTTTGAATTTTGCAATTCTTCTCAAGATGCAACCGGGATTTTGAGAAGCTGCCAAGAATACTATATCTCTTTAAAGTTTTTGATATTACTGGCCGATAGAAGAATTAGATTATGGGATTGCTATTGGTCTAAGTCATTAAAAATCCTTTATCGTTTAATACCTTGTTATATAGAGTTTTTAATGTTGTTGGATAAAGAGTGTTGGAAATAAGGATGTAAGAAAATCATGACAAATCCTTCGAATAATATATTCGAGCTTTTAACCCATCATATGTCGGATAGTGTTTTGATACGAGTCAATCTCTTCGGGGCAGATCTTAGCATAACCAAATATGTGTTCTTTATGTGGATCATCTCTCTGGGGCTCTTTTGGTTTCTTTATTCGATAGCCAGAAAATATAAAAAATACGGCATCTCTGCCCCGGATCGTTCCATGGTATTGCTCGAGGTCTTTATTGAGTTTGTCAGGGATGATATTGTCAGGCCTTTTATAGGACCGGACAGGGAGCGGGCCTATTTACACTTTTTTTGCACGCAATTCCTGTTCATCCTGGCCTGCAATCTGGTTGGCCTGATCCCTAAATCCGTGACTGTGACATCGAATCTGGCGGTTACCATGGGACTGGCCCTGGTTACATTTTTCTTCACGCAGATATACGGAATGGTCATGCACGGACCTATTTCTTACTGGAAACATCTGGTGCCCGAAGGGGTGCCGGTATTCCTCGCGCCAATAATTGGTTTGAATGAGTTCATAAGCATGTTCAGCAAACCCTTTGCCCTTATGATAAGGTTGTTCGCCAATATGTTGGCCGGTCATATCATTATTTTTGTCATTCTATACCTTGTGATCATGTTTAGAAATATCTTCCTCGGGGTTTTTACAGTCCCAACGGCTGTAGCAGTGAGTTTGCTTGAAATCTTTGTCTGTCTTTTACAGGCATATATCTTTACCTTTCTTTCTGCCATTTTTGTCGGTATGGCAGGAGAAGCCCATTAATATGAAATCCTTGAGCTAAAAGGGAGGAGGAATAAGGATATGTTACCAAATATTGCAGCATTAGGGGCCGCGCTTGGCGCTGGGCTAACGGCAGTAGGCGCTGGTTTAGGAATAGGTCTAATAGGCGGGGCTTCCCTTCAAGGAATAGCCAGACAGCCGGACACCCTCAATCCCCTTAGGGCGACTATGCTTATAGGAGCCGCACTTGTGGAGGGTATCGCACTTTTCGCACTTGTTATCTGTATCATTGTAGCAACCAAATAATTTCTGAAAAGGGAATAATCGGATGTTTGATATCATTAAGGAGGGACTTTTAGAGATCCAGCCCGGGCTGGTTATCTGGACACTGATTACTTTTGGTCTCCTTGTTTTTTTCCTGTGGAAGTATGTTTGGGGGGTGATCCTGAACGCATTGGAGGCCCGATCCTCAAAGATTGCCAGTGAGCTTGAACATATTAAGCAAGAGAGGGAGGTGGCTGACGGGCTCCTGGATCAAAGGAAGAAAATGCTTCTTAAAGCTAAAGAAGAATCACTTGCCATTGTAAGCAGGACAAAGGCCTCAACGGTTGAGATCAAGAATAACATCCTGACGGAAGCCAAGAAAGAGGCTGAGAAGCTTCTTCAGAAGGCCCAAAGAGATATTGATCAGCTTCGTCATAAAGCACTTGAGGAATTCAAATCCGAGCTGGTTTATATTACCTTTGAAATGACCAAAAAATTTCTTCATAAAGAGATCGATCCTCAGGAAGGGGAGCGCCTGATGGACAAATATCTCGATGAGTATAAAAGGCATGTCAAACAAAACTGATCCTTGCACAGCTAATGATATCCGGAACGAATTAGAACACGATGTCTTGTTGAATATGGGACATAAGAGGTACAAGGCTTCCATGTCCTATGCAAGGGCAATCTTTCAGTTTGCCAGGGAGATAAATCTCCTTGACTTGATTAATGAAGGGCTTGGTAATTTTATAACCGTATGGAAGGAAGTACCGGTATTAAGACAGTTCATTCAATGTCATGCAATCGATCGAAATACCAGGAAAAAGCTAACAAGAAAATTTTTTGAGAATCATGTGCATAAGGTTGTCCTGTGTTTTATTGAGAAGGTTATAGACAATAATCATACAGAGCTTTTGCCAGGAATTTATTACTCGCTTTGTCAAATGACGGACGAGGTCAAATCGAGGAGAAAGGTTCGGGTAGTCTCGGCTTTTCCCTTAAACGATTCACAGATGAAAGGACTTCAGGAAGCTTTAATAAAATACCTTAAAATGGATATTATCCTTAATAATGAGGTTGATCCGGAGGTCTTGGGCGGTTTTGTTTGTTACACGGATTCAATCAAGATAGACATGTCGTTAAAAAAGGATTTTGAGAAACTGAAATTTAAAATTTTATCAAATCCTTGTGAGGGGGTTAAAAAATATGAAGGTTAATCTGGCTGAACTATCTCAAATCATACAAAAAGAGCTGGAAACCTATGAATCCCAACTGGAAATAGAAGAGGTGGGGACCGTTCTTGAGCTTGGAGATGGTATTGCCAGGGTCAGTGGCCTGAACAATGCCATGTCATCAGAGATGGTTGAGTTTGAGAATGGAATCCAGGGAATAGTATTCAACCTTGAACAGGAAACGGTCGGGGTTGTGATACTTGGGGATTACCTGAAAATAAAAGAGGGTTTCCAGGTTAAAAGACTGAAAAAACTACTCTCGGTCCCTGTAGGAGAGACGCTTCTCGGGAGGGTTGTCGATCCTATTGGCAATCCTTTGGATGAAATGGGATCTGTTAGATGTGAAAAATACCGTTTGGTGGAATCCTCCGCACCCGGCATTGCTGATCGTAAACCTATAAAAGTGCCGCTTCAGACAGGATTGAAGGCGATCGATGCCATGGTCCCTATAGGCAGAGGGCAAAGAGAATTGATCATAGGTGACCGAAAGACAGGAAAGACAGCGATTGCCATTGATACCATTTTAAATCAAAAAGAAACCGGTGTGATTTGTATCTATGTTGCCATAGGCCAGAAAACATCGACCATTGCCGCGGTGGTTGAAAAACTGAGGCAGTCCGGAGCCATGGATTATACTGTTGTTGTTTCTGCAGGAGCCAGCAGCCATTTTCCTCTCCAGTATATCGCGCCGTATGCCGGGTGTGCCATTGCAGAATGGTTTATGTATGAAAAGGGGCAGGATACGCTGGTGATATATGACGATCTGTCAAAGCATGCGGATGCTTACAGACAATTATCTCTTCTTTTAAATCGTCCTCCCGGTAGGGAGGCTTATCCCGGCGATGTATTTTACCTTCATTCAAGGCTCCTCGAAAGGGCGGCCAAGCTTTCGGACGAGAAGGGCGGAGGCTCCATGACAGCCCTCCCTATTATTGAGACTCAGGAGGGTGAGGTCTCTGCTTATATACCAACCAATGTCATATCCATTACAGATGGCCAGATCTACCTTCTCCCCAACCTGTTTGCCGCAGGCATACGTCCTGCCGTGGATGTGGGTGTATCCGTGTCTCGTGTGGGTGGAAATGCCCAGATACCTGCCATGAAGGAGGTTGCCGGAACTTTGAGGCTGGAAATGGCACAGTTTCGGGAACTTCAGGCATTCGCCCAACTCGGCACGGATTTGGACCCTGCTACTCAAAGACAATTAAAGCGCGGCATGTGCCTTGTTGAGATCCTAAAACAAAAACAATTTCAGACTGTGGCTGTAGAGGACCAGGTGGTTCTTTTATATATAGCCACACATGGATATTGCGATGATATACCGCTGGATAAAATTAAGGAGTTCGAGAGGGAATTTCTTGATTATGTTCATGGGGTTTATCCTCAGGTTTTACAAGAAATAAGAGAAAGCGGCAGGTTGGAGAATAAAAGGCTTCTGAATGAGATCGGGGAAGAATATAGTCAGAAATTTCTCAGAGACAATAATGTTATTCAGGATACAGATGATTTGGAAAATGGTCGAGGGGAAAAATCGGATCAAATTGCAAAGAAAGATACCCGGGTGTCAAAAAAGGAAAAGTGCGGGGAATAAAAATTGGCCAACCTTCGTGATATAAGAAAAAGGATTGAGGCGGCAGCCAATATCAGGAAGATTACCCAGACCATGGAGAAGATCTCTTCGGTCAGGGTGCTTCGCACAAACCGCAGGCTTGAAAAAACCAGGGACTATTCCAGGACCCTGAAGAATATGGCTGCGGACCTTTTTTTTACAGCCCTGCAAGATGAAAATAGCCTCAGGGATCTCTGCCTGCTCCATACCAAGGAAAATATCAATTCAATGGGACTTATAGTAGTGACAAGTAATCAGGGTATGTGTGGGGGATTTAATTATCATGTGCTTCAGGAAACAGACAGGGTTTATGATCAATATTCAAGAAAGGATCTGTCTCCCTTCGTTTACGCCGTCGGAAAAAAAGCGATTCAGCATTTCAGAAACAGAGGGATCCAAATGAAGTTTTGCACAGACCAGTTTTCGGATAAGTTTACCTATGAGGATATTTTGCCCCTGGCTCAAAGCCTTATCCGGTCCCTTGAAAATGGTGAGCTTGATGAGGTGCTTCTCATCTATACCCATCTTGAATCCACCTCAGTCAGGTATCCAGTTGTCGAGGCCCTTCTGCCTTGTGATGATTTCCTGCAGGAGATAAACACTTCGGGTAAGCAAAAGTCAAGACAGTTTGTGTGCGAACCTAATGTCCATGACCTGATTGGTGTGCTTTTGCCTGAGCTGGTCATAAACAGGCTTTTTCAGGCTATACTAGAGAGCATCGTCGCGGAACATATAAGCAGAAGGCTGGCTATGCAGCAAGCCTCCACATCAGCCAAGGACATGATTACAGAGATGCGAAATCTATATCACGCACTCAGAAAATCAAAAATAACAAGAGAACTCAATGAAATTATGGGTACAGTTCTGGCATTGCAAAAGGATTAATTGAGGTGATCATAATATGAATAAGGGAAAGGTTGTACAGATTATAGGCTCTACACTGGATGCGGAGTTCCCGCACGGTGACTTACCGGATATATTTAATGCATTGAAGATCGATGTGAATATTGAAGGTAAAAAATCCACAATCATAGCAGAAGTACAGCAGCATATCGGAGCAGGACAGGTGAGAGCGGTTGCGCTTTCTTCCACTGACGGAATAGCAAGGGGTATAGATGTGGAGGATACAGGTCACCCTATACGTGTGCCTGTTGGTGAGAAAACGCTTGGAAGGGTATTCAACCTCCTTGGAGAGACTGTGGACCAAGAGGGTGCTGTCTCTGCCGAAGATTATTATCCCATTCATCGTGATCCACCTAAATTTGTGGATGTTGAGCCAAAACTGGAGATCTTCGAAACCGGTATTAAGGTGGTCGATCTCCTGGAGCCCTATATAAAAGGTGGAAAGACAGGACTTTTCGGAGGCGCAGGCGTGGGAAAAACAGTCCTCATTATGGAGCTTATCAACAACGTAGCAAAGGTCCATGGCGGATATTCCGTGTTTGCGGGTGTGGGAGAGCGTACCAGGGAAGGAACGGATCTTTGGCTGGAGATGAAGGAAGCGGGAGTTCTTGAAAAAACAGTCCTTGTTTACGGTCAGATGAACGAGCCCCCGGGAGCCAGGCTCCGTGTGGGCCTTTCTGCCGTAACAATGGCAGAATATTTCCGTGATCACCACCATGTGGATGTGCTTCTTTTTGTGGATAATATATTCCGCTTCACGCAGGCCGGATCCGAGGTGTCCGCACTCCTTTCCAGAATGCCATCGGCGGCCGGCTATCAGCCTACCCTCGCTACTGAAATGGGGGAGCTTCAGGAAAGGATTACTACTACAAGATATGGCTCAATCACCAGTATTCAGGCTGTGTATGTCCCTGCGGATGACATTACAGACCCGGCCCCTGCCACAACCTTCTCACATCTTGATGCAAACACCGTTCTGTCCAGAAAGATAGCTGAAAAGGGTATCTATCCCGCGGTGGATCCTCTTGAATCCTTTTCAAGGGCCTTAAGCCCGGATGTGGTCGGTGATGAACATTATAACATCGCCCGTGAGGTCCAGAGAGTTCTGCAGAGATACAAGGATCTTCAGGATATAATTGCCATACTTGGCATGGATGAGCTTTCAGAAGAAGACAAGTTGTTGGTTTACAGGGCTCGAAAGATAGAAAAATTTCTTTCCCAGCCATTTTTTGTGGGTGAATCCTTTACAGGAATGCATGGCAGATATGTAAAGCTTGAGGATACCTTAAGAAGTTTCAAAGGGCTGCTCTCCGGCGAATATGATCACCTGCCGGACCAAGCATTCTATATGGTTGGGGATATTGATGAGGCAGTGGAGAAGGCAAAGACATTCAAGACGGGGTCCTAATTCATGCAAGGTTCCAAGCCCATAACAGTCAAGATCATAACACCCGAGAAGACTATTTATGATGAAGTGGTAAATCATGCTGTACTTCCAGGAATAGGGGGGGAAGCAGGGATATTTCATCATCATGCCCCTTTTATGTCATATATCAAACCCGGCAATCTTCAAATCCACCTTCAAAATCAGCAAATTATCCTTATGCCAATAAAGAGCGGACTGATAGAATTTAAAGATGATTTTCTGACTATTCTTACCCTGGAAGATATCTCTCAAAACGAGATCTCTATAAGTACCCCTGGAGAATCAGAAGGGGAAGAAGAAAAAGAAGAAATCAAAGATTAATTAGTCACTCACGGACACCCATTTTTGTCTGAAAATCCTTATCCGGCATTTTAATTTTCCTTTGTGAATCAAAGATCCATGATGGATTCATCTTTATTCCCTGCATTTCAGTTTTGTATCTGAGGAGTCTATAAGGGGACGATATTTACTAAGTTGACTTACTATTTGATATTTTATAAAATTTTTTAAAATACTCATTGAATTAATGCAACTTTTATTTATAATACAGCTTATCTGGAATTATTTGTAGCTATGCAGAAAATAAGAGATCGAATCGCTTATTATCAGTTTTCGTCCTTTCAGATGTACTCTCCTGGATTAAGACATTTCATTACAACCAGAACAAGCGGCTATAGTCAAAAGCCATACGATACTTTAAATATCGGGCTTCATGTCGGAGATGACAAGGATAAGGTAGTCAGAAACAGGAAACTCGTATGCCAGACAATAGGTTATGACGTTGATTCAATGATAGCGATGCAGCAAAGTCATACTTCAAATGTAAGGGTAATTGATGGGCATTACAAGGGCAGAGGCGCTCGAGAATGGGAGGATGGCATTGAGAACACGGATGCAATAGTAACTGATTCGCACGGTATTATACTTTCAGGAATGGCAGCCGATTGCAGCCTGAACATTCTTTATGAACCGGTTAAAAGGGTTCTGGCGGTGTGCCATTCAGGATGGAAAGGGATTGTCTCAGGTGTTTTGAGAAATACCATCTCTGAAATGGTTAAGACATTCAACTGCAGCCTGGAATATATCAGGGTTGGTATAGGGCCTGTAATTTGCAGCAAATGTTATGAAGTCGGAGATGATCTGATTGAGGCTATGAAGGATTCATTTCCCCATAGTATTGACAGAATCCTCTCAAAATCAAGAAAAGGTTCCAGATCCGTAAATTTAGTAAATGCATTACATATACAGCTTTGTGATGAAGGTATTAAGCCCGGCCATATTGAATTATCCAATATTTGTAACGCATGCAGGGTTGACGAATTTTATTCTTATCGCAACGAAAACAGTATTACAGGACGATTTGGCCTGTTTGCCGTTCTAAATTATTAAGAAAGGCATTACAGGGATTGTCTCAAATACTTTAAATGTCTCTAGAAAAACCAGGGAACCCCTAATCCTCCAAGGCCGAAAGCTCCAAAAAGGCCCGGTCCCATAAGATTACCCATACCATATAGACCTCCGTAGAGTCCGGAGAAACCTCCATACAGTCCACCATAGGGGCCGTAAAAACCTCCACCATATAGCCCGCCACCATAAGGTCCGTATAGCCCGCCCATTGAATACGGGGAAGAGCTGTTCGTGCCGTATCCATAAGGGCTATAAAAATTTATAGAATCTACATTGATGCGCATGAAAGGAGTAATAATTGGAAAGTTCTGTCCTGTGCCGGTACCATATGTAGTCGACCCTGAAAAATATCATAACATATTGAAATAAAAAGTAGAAATGTCAAAATTTGGCTTGCAAAAACTACCCAAAAATGATATTATAAGCCTCAAAACCTTGCAGAAAAAACATCAAAATTTGAGGCAAAAATCATGAAAGGACAATCGCCAAATCAACATCAATTAAATCTTTTTTCAAAGCCCCTGAAAGATTTTATTAACCTTAGACATCCACTTTCACAACTGGCAGAGAAGATTCCATGGAATGAGATTGAAGATCATTTCAAAGATCTTTACTCCGATACCGGAAGACCTGCAAAACCGATTCGGTTAATGGTCTCTTTGCTCATTTTAAAACAATTGTACAATCTTTCCGATGAAACTGTAGTTGAGCGTTGGGTAGAGAACCCATACTTTCAATACTTCAGTGGTGAGATGTTTTTCCAGTGGGAGATCCCGGTACATCCAACGGATTTTGTCCTTTTCAGAAAGCGTATTGGAGAAAAAGGAGTAAAAACTATATCGCTCAGATAATTTGACCCATCTTCGTTCAGATAAATTGACCCTTTCATTCACATAAAAATCGATTCGGGTTTATAATTCAGGTTTAAAAAAACAGAACATTGGGTTATAAAACAATCTATCGATCTATAGAGGTTGGATTACAGAACAAATAGCGCAGACAGCAGAGGAATCAAAATCAAATTCATAGCAGAATCACCCTTTGGAAAGAAAAAAATTATCCATTTGACATCAAGACTTCATTCCAATCATGTTTACAGGGTTTGAGTCTTTTGATGGTTGGGTGGAGTAAGATCATCTTCTTGGCCAGATTTTCTCCTGTTTCATCAGAATCAAATCCGCAAAAGATCTCATATCCATTGTTGATAAATGATTTTAACCAGGCGGGGTTTGGGGTAGCCCCTGATGTAGAGACAGCCATACAGTTTGGATAAAGGACAAAAAGGGAGATGGCATCAATGGCAGACTCGCAAAGAACCATTTTCCTTGTATTAAAATGGCTGACACAGAAGCAGCCCAGGTCCTTTCTTGAGCCGTGAGCCATACCCTGCCAACGTATATGTGAAGTGCCTCGAAGTTCTGCGCCCACAATGTTTTTTTCTTTTCCAAGCAGTAAAAAGACAGCATTGCCCCTGTGATCGGCATAGAGTTTACCTGAATGGATAAGTGATTTTATAAGTGGGGCAGGAACGGACCGAACCCCTGTGAGGTAGTTTATTATTTGTGACAGCCTGGCATTATCTTTTTCAGGTAGTTGTAAAAAGGGTCTTGATGGATGGATCATCCCTGCAGACTCTTTAGTATCACAAGAGGGGAATGTATCTGCAAGCCAGAGCACAGCGGTTTTAAAGTCTACACCCTTTAAGTGGATCACAAGATCGATAGCGCCGCCTCCTGCGAGGCATTTTGTCCAGTTCATAAATTTTGTGCCGGAGACTGAGATTACGCCTTGCGAGGTATGCCACTTAGCCCGGTCGTATTTATCCCGAACACATCCGGTCCTACTTAATACAGATACAAGATCGATCCGGCGCACGAGATCGGCCTTATATTTTATTTCAAAAAATGTCTCAGCCAACTTCCTCATTTCTATCTCAAGGGCTTTATTATAAGCGGGCTACACAATCAGTTTGATATGAGTTTAGGCCGCAAGCTGACACAGTTTTTCATATTGATCACATGGCTGTTTTCTGTTAAGCGGTCGATCAGCGCTGCCGTAAGCTGATCGTTTTTTAAAAAGGAGATCCATTGCCCAAAGCCGAGGTTTGATGTGATAAGCGTAGTCTTTTGCTTGTGCCTTTTATGCATCAGGGTAAAAAATAAACCCACCTGGACAGGCTCAATCTCTACGTACCCTAACTCATCAATGAGGAGACAGTCATAGGAGGCAAATTTTTTGATCAGATTTTGCTCGGAGATATCTGCCCTTGATTGATAAAGTGTCTCGATAAGATCGGGAAACTCGATGAATCGGCCATTATACCCATGGTTAATAGCCTTGATAAGATATGCCGTTGCAAGCCCTGTTTTCCCCTTACCTGTAGGGCCTATCCATATTATATTCTTCCTTTTTGTCATATAATCAAAGGATTCGTATATGTCAAGGACTTTCTTTTTATTGAGTTTGGGTTGTCTTTGGAAGGGAAAGGTTTCCATTACCCACTGCTCAGGCACCTTCGCCCTTTGAAGCCTCAGTCTTCTTGAGTTTTCCT
>JBLIRS010000007.1:0-23534 GCA_049472415.1 bacterium
GGTTTCTTGTGTCTGATTTGAATGATGAGAGATCCCAGATCTTGGGCCGGTTTGATGAAATCAACAAAAGAGATAGGAGATTTAGTACTATTGTGATAATGAATCTGCACTGTAACCTTGCCTGTAAATATTGCTTTGAAAAAGAGGTAAAGGGAAAGTTTTATATGTCTTCTGAAACGGCAGAATCATTGATCGATTATATTGAAAAAAATCCTTTTCAGAATAAACAAGAAGTTAATATTTGTTTTTACGGTGGTGAGCCACTCCTTAGTTTTAGGCAAATCAAATATATTTCTGAAAGATTAAAGTCCTCCGCTGAGAAAAAGGGGCTTAATTACAGCTTTAGTCTTGTGACAAACGGAACGCTATTAACAAAAAAAAGAACCGAAGAACTTGTGCAATTAGGGCTAACAAAAGCGAAAATAACTATTGACGGCCCCAGAGATAATCATAATAACTTTAGGCCTTTTAAATCCGGTTCTGAATCATTTAAAATCATCATCAAAAATATCAAAGAGATTTATGATCTTATTAAAATTCAGTTAGGTGGAAACTTTAATTTCTTTAATTATAAAGAATTCCCTGCCCTTCTGGATTTTTTATATAAAGAAGGTTTAACTCCGGACAAATTTTCAATGATAAAGTTTGATCCAATAATAAAAACAGAAAGTGAATTCGGGCTCCCTGATTTTACCGGAGGATGCAGATCCACAAATGAAGCCTGGCTTCTTGAGGCAAGCCTGTTCCTCAGGGAAGAAATATTAAAAAGAGGTTTTAACACTCCTAAGCTAGCACCCGCATCCTGTATGGTGGAGCTAAAAAATGATATTGTTGTTTATTTTAATGGAACTTTTTATAAATGTCCGGGTTTTATAGGCAGGAAAGACTTTGAAATTGGCAATTTATGGTCGGGTATTAAAGACTACAAAGAATCCTATAGTCTTGAGTTTTGGAAAAAAAATGAATGTTTTGACTGTGAATATCTCCCTCTCTGTTTTGGCGGATGCAGGAATATGAAGTTATTGAGAGATGGAAAAATTGATGATATTGATTGCAGGAAACCTTATCTTGATACCATACTGGAGACTTTTATTAAACAGGAAATAAAGTATAACGTAAAATCCTTTGACAAAGTGAGTTCTTTAATGTAAAGGACTGGTTATCATTTATTATTCTAATATAAATAATTAAACAATCAAATAGTTAAAAAATAAAATGGAAGAATCTTTACCATACTCTCAATCAAAAAAAACCATTAATCGATCAAAAGCAGAAAGCCCTTTAATTCTGGTTGTCGATGACCAAAACAAGGTAAGGGGAGTGATAAAGGAGCTTCTGGAATTTAAGGGATTTAATGTTGATGATGCCATTGATGGAACAGAAGCTATTGAAAAGATAAAAAATTCCGTTTTTGATGTTGTTATTACGGACCTGAAAATGGAAGACTATAGTGGCATAGATATTTTAAAAATTGCCAAGGAACAATATTATGATCCGGAAGTATTGTTAATAACTGCTTATGGTTCCGTGGATTCTGCAGTTAAGGCAATAAAATTGGGTGCCTTCGACTACCTTGAAAAGCCTCTGGATTTACAAAAATTAATGTTGATGACCGAAGAGGCCCTTATAAAAAGAGACTTAAAAAATAATATGCCGGATGCTTCCCAAAAAATAAAAATACACTCCTCTCATAAACATATAATAGCAAAAAGTCAGGTAATGTCTGAAATCCTGGAAACGGTTAACCTGATATCAAATATAAATTCCACGGTTCTGATAGAAGGAGAAAGTGGCACAGGCAAGGAATTGATAGCCAGGGCGATTCATTTCAGGGGGGAGAGAAAAAACAAACCATTCATTGCCATAAATTGTGGTGCATTGCCTGAACAGCTTCTTGAAAGCGAGCTTTTTGGCTATACAAAGGGTGCTTTCACAGGAGCTGTATCAGAAAAAAAGGGGTTATTCGAAGAAGCGGATTGTGGAACATTGCTGCTGGACGAAATCGGTGATATGCCTTTTTCGCTCCAGATAAAACTCCTGAGGGTATTGCAGGAGAGCGAAGTGAGGAAGATCGGAAGCAGTTCTTTCTGTCATGTAGATGTTCGTATAGTAGCTTCCACCAACCAGAAATTGTCATCTCTTGTAAAGGAGGGTAAGTTCAGAGGAGATCTTTATTATCGCTTAAATGTTATACCTATAACTGTGCCTCCATTGCGCGAAAGAAAAGAGGATATTCTGCCATTGCTTGATTTCTTTGTGAAGAAATACAGCCAGAAGTTTAAAAAGAATGTAAAAGGATTTTCCCAAAATGCCTTAAACTTATTAATGCAATATGAATGGCCGGGAAACATTCGCGAGTTGGAAAACTTTGTTGAAAGGGTCGTCAGCTTTGCCAAGGAGCCTTTAATAGGTCAATACGAACTTCCCTGCTCAGTTGATGCTTATGACTCATCACTGGAAAAGGATCTTTCTGCGTCTTCATATGCCAATCTTGTTAGGGCAATAGAAAAATACGAAAAAGAATTTATTTATAAATCACTTCATAAAAATAACTGGAATCTCATATATGCAGCTAAAGATCTGGGGATATCCAGGACTTCGCTTTGGAGAAAGATAAAAAAATATGACATAAGAAATTGATATGATTACTTGCCCTCCAGAACTCCCGCGATTTCTTTTTATGATCTTTTATATCAGTCGGCAAACAAAGATTATAAAACAGCTAAGTATTTATAAAATAAATACAATCTAAAAATGAAACATGGACGTTTCAAAAATGAAACCTTGATTTTATTGAAGATTCAGCCATCCACGTTTCAAGCATGAAACCTTTAAAACATAAAAAAAGTATTTTTCATAAAAAAGCACGTCATTATGGTGTTTTTCTATTTTTAATTTAGTTGGCACAGTTTTTGTATTTATATATTAGTGTAATTAAGAGATGGATGGATCAAAGAAATATTTAAAGTTTTAAAAAATAAAAAAGATTATTAGTTTAAATATGGCTTTTCTCCATGGGGGGGATGTCACTACAATCAATATTGGACCTGCCATCAACGGTTGAGACAGATACAAAACGAAGGTACAATATATATCGGCGGTGACAGGAGAAAAGCCATAAAAGATTTTTTAAATTTATTGTTCAAATTAAGTAGTCAGATGTATATGATAAGGGGGGGGAACTCAACTAATAAGTGCTAAAAAGAATATTAGATTATTACGGTTGCTCTGGATCGATAACTCCCATGAAAACATTCTCATGCACAACTACTTGACGCTATCTCAAGTTCAAGCTCATACTCAAGTTCAAGCTCATGCTCATACTAAAGCTCATACTCATAAAAAATGTTATATTCTTCAGGCACTTTTTAAATCATCTAGTTTAGACAACTTGTTAGTTTAGACATCCTCTGGGGGTTCCCCCTTATTATTTTCCAAAAAGTCTATAATTACTTATCGTTCAAAATTCAAGTTCGAATCTATTCCTACAGCAATTCTAATTATGACAATTACGTTATTGAACCGCAAGGTCAGGTCTTGAAATATTGACAACGGCCCTTGAGGATAATCGCTAAATATATGGTTTACCCGTTCTCATATTTCAAGACCTGATCCCACTAACCAAAAGGTTTTTCGCCCATAATTAGAATTGCTGCTATTTCTATTGCTTAAGGGAGTGTAACAAATTGACTAAGAAATTCCCTGGCTGAAGGTGTATCAAGACGATAATTATAACTCAATGATCGACAGGCACAATCTCCCAGACTTGTAATGGCCACAACCAAATTCTGGTTTTCCTCAAGAAAGTGAGGTCCTCCCGAATCACCATAGCAAATCCCGCCTTGATCGGTAGCATCATTATTCATAAGGAGAAAAAGCCAGCTCTTTGTGAGAGCCATAAATGGTGATATTGACATCCTTCGGTAACCATCAAACGGTAGAATTCGCAATGGTCCCCCCTTCCATTCAGGCTCAACTCCATAGCCTACATTTATGAAGTTATTATCAAATAAGCCGTGCTTTTGGTTCATTTCGCCGAGCAGATTAACTGCCGGCAATTCAGCAGGCTTTATACCTTCGGTAGACCCCTCCGGCAAAATAACAACCGCCATGTCATGTAGATCTCCCTTATCATGACCAAAATCAGGATCAATAAAAAACTCCTTAACCTTGATAAACTCCCCGGAAATAGGATTGAATTGTGAATCGAATGTGACCAAAAAATTACAGGATTCTATTGCGGCAGGGGAAAAGCAGTGTCCGGAAGTAAGAAAAGTATTTGGATTAATCAACACTCCTGAGCATTTTGCACACTTTATATTAGTCCCTTTTAACTCAATGACAAGGGCACCTACATTGGGATGTCTATCTCCATCGATCACACCATTACTTATTGCCAATGCTGGTTCGCAACCAAAGAATAGACCAAAGGTTAAAATTGCCATAATTATAACTATCACAGTAAGTTTTCTATCTATCACTATTCTTTCCTTTTCATTTTGTGTTTTTAATAATTTTTTCTTTGAGTGATTTTTTGAGTTTTTTCAATAACCATGCCCCCCACAGTAATGGTTTATAAAAACAACTATTAAAAACATCTATATATATAAATTGATATAGCCCGCCAAACAATCCTGAGAAAAATCATCCGTTTCCAAAGGTAATCGTGGCCTTTTTGAAAATGAAGGAGTAAGGGAAAATCATAAATATAGCAAGTATAATCTAAAAGGAAAATGATATGTCATTCTCAAAATCCTAGGCAGGAATTATTTTTACTTGAAAAATAAGGACTAAAACATCTATGCACCCCTGTTTTTCTTATTTGACCTTTTTAGAATAAATGCAACATAATACATTGTTTTTAATTTGTCAATAACCTTAGCGGATTTAAAGTACCTACTCAAAAACCGTGTGGTTTTCGTGCAGGTAATGCAAATAGCAAATTGCAAAATGAAAAATGAAAATTTAAGGAATACATTATTTTGCATTTTAAAATTTGCATTTTGCAATTTGCAATTTTTCTCAAGATGCCACCGGGATTTTGAGAAGTCACTGTTCGGGGGAAGATAATGATAAGAAAGGATGATAGGACCGATGATGCCCTGCGCCCTTTGAAAATTACCACGGATGTGATGAAGCATGCTGAGGGATCAGCGCTTATTGAGATGGGTGATACCAGGGTTATATGCACTGCGAGTGTGGAAGAGAAGGTTCCTCAATTTCTCATAGGCTCAGGCCAGGGTTGGGTTACCGCGGAATATGGTATGCTACCCCGTTCTACCTTAACCAGATCGGTTCGTGATGCTTCACGGGGAAAGATCTCGGGCCGCAGTCATGAGATTCAGAGGCTGATAGGAAGGGCTTTGAGATCCGTTACAGATCTTCATGGAATGGGAGAGAGAACGATTTGGCTTGATTGTGATGTGATTCAGGCGGACGGCGGAACCAGATCGGCATCCATAACAGGGGCCTTTTGTGCCCTTTATTGTGCCATGAAGAAGATGAAAGAGAAGGGAGCCATACCAATCCTCTTATTAAAAGATTATCTTGCAGCTGTAAGTGTAGGCATGGTGGCAGGATCGCCTGTACTCGATTTGGATTATGAAGAAGATTCAAGGGCGGCGGTTGATATGAATGTAGTGATTACCGGTCAAGGTCTTTTTGTAGAGATTCAGGGGACCGCTGAGGAAGTCCCTTTTGAGGATTCCAATCTAATGACGCTTCTTAAACTGGCAAAAAAAGGGATCGCAGAGTTAATATCGATTCAAAAACAAGTTTTAGGCCCGCTTTTTTAGTATTCTATGGATCTGATAATAGCAACCCGCAATAAACATAAGGTTAGTGAGATCAGGGAAATTTGGTCCGATTTAGGTTTTCGCTTCCTTTCTCTGGATGATCTTCCTCAAAAGATAGAAATCCGGGAGACGGGCTTAACATTCTCAGAAAATGCCATTAAAAAGGCATTTCAGGTGGCAATGGGCGTAAATGCTTACGTTCTGGCAGACGATTCAGGGATAGAGGTAGATGCGCTCGGGGGCAAACCAGGTGTTTTCTCTGCCCGTTATGCGGGCCTTAGGGCAACGGATAATCAAAACAACCAAAAACTCCTGAATGCATTGCAAGGAGTAGCCTGGGAAAAGAGAGGGGCACGTTATCGCTGTGTGATCGCATTGATTGATTTGCAGAAACAGATATATATATCTGAAGGGTCATGCGAAGGCATAATAGCCTTTGAGCCTTCAGGTGAGAGGGGTTTTGGTTACGATCCTATTTTTTATGTGCCGGAATACGGCATAACAATGGCCGGGCTCTCATCGGAGGTTAAAAACAGAATCAGCCATAGGGCAAAGGCCCTGCAAAAATCCAGACAGATAATAAATCGCTTGTTGTCGGGAACTGGCGATGTTGACTTAAATCCTTCTAATACGTTATAATCACAATATAATAACTGTGTATTCAGATTGTGTTTGAAAGGGATTGGTAAGGATTATACCTGCCTATTATCTATTCGATTCATATCGGGGCGTAGCGCAGCCTGGTAGCGCATCGGTTTTGGGAACCGAGGGTCGGAGGTTCAAATCCTCTCGCCCCGATCTTGTGGTACCTGATGACTTATTTCAAGCAAAAGGGTAATAAAAATAAGTAAGTAATAATTATGCCTGACAAGATGGAAAAAATCACGTCTATTTCTGCTGAGAAGGAAACCGATGCCCCTTTCCTGGGTCGTTCTATCCTTATAGTAGACGATGACCGGTTGTCCAGGTCTTCAATGCTCAGGAATTTACAGAATGACAGCCAGGAGATGGGATATGCGGTTAAAGGGAGTGAAAACGGATTTCAGGCATTAGATATGTTGGATACGGAATCATTCGATCTTGTTTTAACAGATCTTTTAATGCCCGACATGGATGGAATCGAGCTTTTAAAGCAGATAAAAAAAAGGTCGCCCAAAACCGTGGTTATCATTATAACAGGCTATGGCACCTTGAGCTCTTCAATAGATGCCATGCGTTTCGGGGCATATGATTACATTCTGAAACCCTGGTCAGAGGGAGAGCTGAGGCTCAGGATCAGAAAGGGATTGGAAAAGAGGATCCTTGAAGAAAGGCTTAAAGAATCTGAAGAGCGTTATCGGGATCTTTATAACAATGCGCCGGATATGTATTTTATGATTGATAATGAAGGGATTATCCGTGACGGCAATCTTGCTTTACAGAAAACCCTGGGTTACGAATCCTCAGAGATATTAAATAGTCCGGTTTGGGATTTTTTACCTGAGGAATCAGGCCTGATTGCCAGGAAGGCCCTTGCCAAAATCGCTGACGGGGCAGAAAAGATTGTGGGCTTGGATATCCAGTTAAGGACAAAAGACGGGAAATTGATCGATACAATCATGAACGCAAATATTGTCAGGATTCCGCACAGGGATAAATATCTTATAAGAACCATTCTCAGAGATATTACAGAAAGAAAGGCCCTTGAGAAGGAAATCGGAGACCAAAAGGATTTATTGGATAATATTGTAACCAATATGAACGATGGATTGCTCCTTGTGGATAAACAGTACAGGATTGAGTTCATGAACCGAAGCCTCATTCAGATTTTTGGAGATCACACGGGTGAGATTTGCTATGAGGCCTTTTCAAATCTTGACAATCCTTGTGATTTTTGTCCTTTGGAAATGATACTTAAAAATAGAAGGCCCGGCAGGAATTTTATAACAAAAAATTTTAAGGGCCGTACGTTAGAGATATCTACTTCCGTCTTAAGAAGGAAGGGTGACGAACCCCGGATTCTGGAAGTTATCAGAGACATAACAGAACGTAAACTCCTTGAGGAACATCTAAAGGAATCCGAATCAAAAAGGATCAAAGAGCTTAAAGAGCGCTATCAGTTTGGAAATATAATCGGCAAGAGCCACAAGATGCAAGAAATCTACGAGCTAATAGAGGTTGTGGCTCAGGGAACCAGCACCGTTTTGTTGCAGGGGGAAAGCGGAACAGGAAAAGAGCTTATTGCCAGGGCTATCCATTATAATAGCCCAAGGCATGACAAACCCTTTATTGAAGTGACATGTTCGGCCCTCTCGGAGCACTTATTGGAAAGCGAGCTTTTCGGCCACGTGCGGGGAGCATTCACAGGTGCCATAAGAGATAAGATAGGAAGATTCGAATTGGCAAACGGGGGAACGATCTTTTTAGATGAGGTTGGCGAATTAAGCCCTGCAACACAGGTTAAGCTTTTGCGTGTCTTACAGGAACACACCTTTGAAAAGGTAGGTGGTGAACATACGATTAGCGTTGACGTAAGGGTTGTAGCCGCTACAAATAAGGAGCTCCGTAAGGCGGTAGAAGAAAAGGAATTTCGGGACGATCTTTATTACCGCTTGAATGTTGTTCCCATATACCTTCCTCCCTTAAGAGAAAGAAAAGAGGATATCCCTATTCTGGTTGAACATTTCGTGGAGAAATTTCGCATGCGGATGGGGAAATCTATCAAAGCGATATCTCCTGAGGCAATGGATCTGTTAATGGAGTATGATTGGCCGGGTAATGTAAGAGAGTTGGAAAATGCCATAGAGCATGGTTTTGTTCGTTCTAAAAATGATATTATCCAACACGGAAATTTGCCAAGGGATATCAGAGAGCAGCAGCCCTTGTATTATCAAGAAGATAGACAGGATTATGAGAAAAAATTACAACTCCTTCAGGTCCTTGAAAGACATAACTGGCATTTAGGTCATGCTGCGGAAGAGTTGGGAATAAATCGTTCCACACTCTGGAGGAGAATGAAGAAATACAAGATTAAAAAGTAATCACGCCTTGTTCAAAAAGAGACATTTATAGTTTCTTTAATCCGGATAGATTCTGACAATTATACTATTTTTTCAGATCCGATGCCGGTTGAAAAGGATGTGAGTTTTGGTATCCATATTGCATAAATGTTTTGTTTTATCAATGAAAAAGAGATCTGTTTTATTAAGATTGGAGGTATAAATCTTAAGAATTATTTAATTTATAATTTATGGCTTATGATTTGTTATTTAAATGATCTATTCAATACTTAAGAGGTATAATCTATGTGGGCAGCAAAAGCAAAAATATTTAGTTTTTTGGTTGTAGTTTTATGTATGGGTATTTTATTCAGCCCAGCCCGGGGGTATTGTGTGACTCTGACCGGCAATATACTTAAAACCAATAATGATGAGCTCGAAGATGCACTTATCTTCATTTATGATTATGAGACTGCAAAAAGTCAGGGACTTCAGGGAACCGGGGCTAATATAGGTATTGTAGTAACATCCGTTGACAACAATAACCTTGTGGCACTTGCACCAACAAGGAAAAATATCGTTTTGGATGAAAAGATATACCCCCTGGACAGAGAATACCTGCTCATGATTTCTACAATAAAGATGATAAAGGATTTTAATTACGCAAGTTTTTTCATAGGCGCCACAAGTGCCGCGAATTATTCAAAGCCTTCGACCTATGTAAAACAAACCAAGTGGTGGGACGTGGAGAGTCTTCCAAGGGTTAAGTTTACATCAGGCACCTTTAATTTGGGAACCGTTATAGCCCCTGCGGGGGTTTGGCTGCGCGGTACAATAAAGGATAGTGCCGGTTATTTGAAAGATGTGGGTGTTGAATTATATCGTGATTCGAACAAGGTCCCTGAACAGATCCCATTCCCTTTTACCCGTTTTGTCAGAACCTCTGAACCGGATGCCAGTAATCTTAATTTTCAAATCGGCGGCGTTTTAACAACAACCTCATACTATATAAGATTGATTGGTAACAATAAGGGATATATTGACACTTTTCTTATGGACAGCACAGATCCCAACAAACCAAAGAAGTTCACTCTAACGGGAAATTACAATAACCCCCCGTACATACTCACCAAAAAGGGAGCCACAATCTGGGGTTACATAAAGGATAGTAGTAATAATCCTGTTACAAAACTCATGACGATTCAGGGATTGTCAGATAACGAGGATGACCCGTATCCGCTTTATTATGTTCATGATCCGAATTATGCAAGATTTAGTTCGTTGACGGATGCGGAGAAATATATTTACAGGATTGAGTCTTATTACTATAACTATTACTCTGACGGTAAGTATGAGCTAAAAGGACTGCCATATGAGGATCATGATTATTATTTGAGTGCCATTGAAATGGCATTGGAGGGTGCCAGTAAAATCTATGCAACACCCGTATGGTATGATGGAAATACTAATGGTACCTTCGATGTCAATAAGGCAGGGAAAATAAGCCTTTCTTCGGCTTCGGCTAAGGTTCAGGTAGACTTTAAACTGTATCCTGGCGCATGCATAAAAGGCTATATAGATCTCGATGAAGAGATAAGTGACAGCGCCAGGGCAGTTCTAGAAAATCTTGTTTCTGATCCTAATATTTTTGATTCGGATAAAGTCAGTCTGGTAGTAGAAGCCTTTCAGATAAGCTCGGAGGGGACCCTGTCTCAAGTAGCATTGGGAGCGACTCAAAATACAGGGACCGGTCCTTATAATCTTTGCGGAGTCCCTCCCGGAGATTATGTATTAAGAAGCTATGGCTTAAGCGGTTTTTATCCTCCTGAATTTTATGATAACCAGACCACATATTTTACCGGAGAGATAATCAGTCTAAGTTTTGGAAGTGAAGTGATAAACAAAAATATAGATCTGGCTTTAGGGGGAATGATTGAAGGCCGGGTAATGAATTCGGATGGCCAGCCAATATCAGACGCCTCCGTTCTTGTCAATCAGGTAAACCTGGGGAATCCATTGGTTGGATACTTTTTTATAAATAGTGAAGGGGCCTTTTTGGCACAATATTCAAGAACAACAGATTCAAACGGAAGATTTTATTTTTGGGGCCTTCCCGAAGGATTATATACAATCTTTGTAAATGGTGTTTTAGATGATGGAGGTGAGGGGTATTTGCCTCAATTTTATACCCTTGACAATACTCACACAATGACGGCAAATCAGACGTCCCCGATATTTATCTCGGACAATAATCCCGATTTCACTGCCCTTAATGACTTTCAACTCCTGGAAAGCGGCGAGGAGTCAGGCGGTATAATATCAGGTAATATTTCATTGGCTTCGGGTGTTTCAAGCCTGGTTACTCTTTCTTCCACTTCTTGTTTCATCAGGCTCTTCAAAGCTGATACAGGAGTGGAGATTTCCAATCCTTTGTACAAATTTGATGATCCGGTTAGTAATCAGCTTCCTTACCGTATAATGGTTCCAAACGATGGAAATTATTTTATATCTGTTCAGGATACGGGATTAAAGCTTTTGCCGCATTATTATCGTTCGGCCGGAGGGGCAACCGTAAATCTTTCCGAAGCGAGTGCCTTGACGATTTCCCGAACCGCTACGTCATTAACCAATAAGGATATGGTCCTCAGCAAAAAATCGGGAAGCATATCCGGAGAAGTGCTGAATCTTTCTACTAATAAGGGGATTTCAGGCATGATTGTATACGCGAGCCAGGAAATAAAGGAAGGGCCTGAGAGCGGCACATGGAGGAGTGTAAGGCAAGCGGAAACCGATTCGGATGGCAAATTTACCTTAACCGGCCTGTATAAGGGAACCTATATCTTTTCCGCCACAGATCCTATTTCCATATATGCCTCCAGATATTATAATACAACCGGCGATCCTTATTTATCCCAAGACGCGTATAAATGGAATTATGACCCTGATATCTCAGGCACTCCCCCTTATATTACTTTTAACGTTCAAAAAGGCGGAAGGATTTCAGGAAGTGTAGGCAGTCAGTTTACAGGAACAAAGGTTTACGCCTACCGGGTAAAAGATGGAAACCCGGTTGCCGGATTTACAGTCGGTGCCGATCCGAACTATAGTATAACCGGATTAATCCCAGGCGAATATATCCTGGGTTTTAAAGATCCTAATCTCAATTATATACCGGAGTATTATTCAGAAAGCGGCTTTACAACGGATTTTGATCTGGACAGTCCGAGTTATATTACGGTAAGTCTTAATAATACAACATGGGTGAATGAAATGAGCTTCACTCAACTCGGTGCGAGGGTGGAAGGCCAAATAATGCAGGCGACCGAAACAAGCTCTGAGCCCATGCTTAATACTTATATTTTTCTCTATCATTTGTCGGACAAGAAAGAACTGTGGGCTACAACCCCTGCACAGTTCACTGCCACCGATTCAAATGGCGATTATTATTTGAAGGGGCTTTCGGAAGGAAATTACAAAATTATAGCCTTCGGGCCTCAATATCGTCCGATCTCGACGTATATAACCATTGCGGAGTCCGATTTGGGGTCCGTCAAGGTAGCGGATCTAACTTTTCCGGTGGACTGGCTAAACGATAAATATGACAAAACCTTAACATTGGAAAAAGGCCTTAATCTTATAGCTTATCCTACCCGTATTCCTCCATATGTTACCGGATATACCGCCTTGTCCTTCCTTAAGGATATTGTCATGGTAAACGGCCGTGGGCCCATGACCTTGAAAACCATTTCACCTTATGATCAGAAATGGAAAAGCGCTTCTTTCGGCAATACTGAATTGGAAGGTTTGCAGGTTACAGATGTTCATGGCAGTAATTATTCCATCTCCAATGGGCAGGGATTTTTGCTTTATTCGGAAGAGGGGCCAACAATCAACTTTCGCTACTTTCCGGGACAGACCAGTCTGTGGCTTAAAAAAGGTATTAACCTGGTTGGAAATGTGGCCTTTAATACTGCCCTGGCTGATATGAATAAGACGGATTTTATCACGGATACGGATTTTACTACCAGAAAGATGCTCTCAAAAATGGGTGAGGATACCTCGGTTTCCATTCAGACCTTTGAGGCAAAGAAAGGCAAGTGGCAGGCAACATACTGGATGTGGGGAAAGGCTGCCGGTAAAAATACAAAGGTTGAGGATGAACTGGGTTATATTGTCACCATGAAAGAAGATGTGAATAATTGGTACCCATCCAATAACAATTGATAAAAAAGAAGCGGACAGGAAAAGAATAATCAGGAAGTGGATTATTCTCTATGGCCTTGTAGTGTTTTCTCTTTTAATCCTCTTGGTTTGCTGCAAGTCGAAGGAGGGCTTTAGTCCTGATCGGGCCATGGAACATCTTGTCTCTCTTGTGGAAATGGGGCCCCATACCTCAGGGTCTGAAAATATCAAACTGGTCCAGGCTTATATCAAAGATAACATTAAAAAGGCCGGACTTCAGATAAAAGAGGATCGTTTTACGGCAAGCACCCCTCTTGGTATGAAAGAGATGGTGAATATTATAGCTGTTCGTCCGGGTAAGATCCGTGATATTATTGGGATAGGGGCCCATTACGAAACCAAATTTTTTTCCGACTTCACCTTTGTCGGCGCAAATGACAATTGCTCCGGTACAGGCCTGTTGCTTGAACTGGCACGTGTGATTTCTGCTATGCAAGACCCTTCTCTCGAATTTACATACTGGTTTATCTTTCTGGATGGGGAAGAGGCATTCCTCAAATGGACAGAAACGGATTCCCTCTATGGAAGCAGACACCTTGTACAAAAAATGCGGGAAAGTGGGGAGATCTATAATATCAAGGCATTTATTCTCCTGGACATGATCGGTGACAGGGAATTAAATCTCTGTATGGAATCCAATTCTTCAGCCTGGCTGACAAAGATCATATGGGAGACGGCAAAAGAAATGGGTTATGGCAAGATCTTCCTCGATAAAAAAGCCGTGATAATAGATGACCACATCTCCTTTCTGAGCGCCGGAGTTTCTTCCATAGACCTTATTGATTTTACCTATGGTGGGAACAGTTCGCCCGGACTTTATTGGCATACTCCGAATGATACCCTGGATAAGGTATCTCAGGAGAGCCTGGAGATTATGGGGAAGGTGATGCTGAAGAGTCTGCCGGCTATTGAAGAGTTTTTGATACCCGGCGGCAATTAGAATATGAATTAAGCTCAATGTTTTTGAGTTAAATTTTAAATAGTTTGTGAGTATAAAAAAGCGGATGAGATTTATTGAATCTCACCCGCTTTTTAATTTTCTAAGTTTTAAGGATTAGAACGGAAGTCCTATTCCAAAACCGGTAGCAAATAATCCGATACTGAGTGGATCAAAAGCTCCAAGCCCGGTCAAACCTCCGCCAAGGCCAAATGGGTTAAAGCCTCCAAGGCCCAGACCTCCGATGCCCAGGCCTACTCCGCCAAGGGCACCTATGCCGCCAAGTGTATTAAACCCGCCAAGGGTCGGAATTCCGGTAAGGGCGGTAATGGGATTGATCCCGCCAAGAAGGCCACCGAGGCTACCTATACCATACAGGCCGGCGCCATATAAGCCTTGTTGTTGACCATAGTAGCCCTGCTGGCCATAGTAGCCCTGTTGGCCGTAGTAGCCCTGCTGGCCATAGTAGCCCTGCTGGCCGTAGTATCCCTGGCCGTAGTAGCCCTGTTGACCATAGTAGCCCTGGCCATAGTAGCCCTGGCCATAGTAACCCTGGCCATAGTAACCCTGGCCGTAGTAACCCTGTTGACCATAGTAACCCTGGCCGTAGTAACCCTGTTGACCATAATAACCCTGGCCGTAATAACCCTGGCCATAGTAACCTTGACCATAGTAGCCCTGGCCGTAATAGGCACCTGGATAATTCGTAGGATAGCCAGTATATGAATATGGACTACCGTAATAGCCACCATAATAGCCGCCGTAATAACCGGTATAGCCGGAGTATGGATAAGTGCCATATGTAGCATAATATGATTCATATTGTGCCATATAAGAAGATCTCAGATAAAGGGTGTCATCAGAGGTATTGACGATAGGCGCGCCTCCCAGGCTGTCCCAGTCGGCATCGGAAAGGCTGTCATAGTCCCCGAAATCCTGTGAGTCATCGTGTTCGTCTCCTCCCGGGCTATCCTCGAATTTGTATTCCTTTATCTTGATAAGATTAGTCGTTGATGTGGAGCTGGCGACCAGGGTGACAGTGATTTTCTCTATGGTGCTTCCCTCCCAGGTGTATTCAGCCCAATCATCATCTTCGAATGCGGCATTAAGGAAAAGAACCGTAAAGGCCGGCATCTCTATATCACCGTCATCATCCGGACCTATTGTATCATAGGACGACATGCTTGTTGAATAGGCATTGTCTCCCAGATAATAGATAAAGGTATTACTATCATCTACTTCATAATCTCCCTCATCTTCATCCGCTGAAAGGATGATTTCCACATCCTTTGTACCGGTCCCCTTGACTGCCTTGATATCGAATTTGATCTCGAAATAGGCGGTTGCTCGGTACTCCATAGAAAAGTATTCATAGTCGCTGTCCACATCAATGTCATGATCTGCAGCGACAGTTACATAAGTTTGCGCTTCTGTTTTTGGTACTAAACCAAAACTTGACACAAATGCAAGGCAAATTGCAATGATAATTACGTTCAAAAACCATTTATTTTTCATTAATAAATCCTCCCTTTATTTGTCCTTTCATCGACAAGGCTTCAGATAAAATGATTTTTAGCCCCATGCTAACCTCTCTACATATATTCACCTCCCTTTAAAGAACATCTCCTTTTTTGATTTAACAAATTTACCAACTCAAAATACAAAATATAAGACAGATTTTTTACTATATACTTACGAATCCCCCATTTTTGCACATTCTGTTTGAAAAAATATAAAAAACACCAAAAAATTATTTAATAAAAATACAAAAATACTATATTTTTATTCTGCAATATTTGTGCCATTAAAGTCATACAAAACAATATATTATCACAAAAAAAAAATAAAAGGGCAATATTATTGTTAATGTTTGACTATTATTGCTCTGATCATGTTGTATTTTTTTATATTTTCAACTTTTGAGCATAACAAGGCATTAATAAATTTTACTCCAGTATGAATATTCTTTCATTATTTTGAGATGATTATTGTTAATATTATTAAATTTATTGCATTAACCGATATGTAATATTTTTCATATAATGTATTGTCTTTCAGAATCAGGACCGGTTGAAACAATAAATCTTTCAAGGGAATCGATCCAATGTTCAACTTTTTTCCCTGTGACATCCTTATATTTGGATTTGCTTAAAACGGAAAACATAGGCCTTGGAGCAGGACACCTGAAGTTTTCTGTTTTAACGGGACGAATATTCTCTATTTTTAATCTGAAATCCCTCCTTTTTGCGATCTCTATGGCCTTGAGTGCGAGCTCATACCATGAACAGCTACCTTCCCCTGAAAAATGATAGAGTCCGAAGGTTTCTGTTTTAAGTAAATAATAAACGGCTTCAGCCAGGTCCTGGCAGGAAGTGGGAGAACCTTTTTGATCTGAGACAATATCCAGGTCTTTTTTTCCCGCGGCAAGCCGCAGGATTGTGGAGATAAAATTAGGACCATGATGACCATAAAGCCATGATGTTCTAATTATATAAAAACGATTATATCCTTTCCTTTGTGACAGGATGTTTCTTTCACCGGCCAATTTGGATTTGCCATAGACAGATAAGGGATTCGGAGGGTCTGTCTCTACATAGGGACTACTCTTGGTTCCATCGAACACATAGTCTGTGCTGAAGTGGACAAGCACGGCTCCCTCTTTTGCGCATAAATCGATAATCCCCGTAAGGGCTTCCCCGTTTACGCGAAATGCCTCTTCCTGATTCGTCTCCGCATCATCGACCTTTGTGTAGGCAGCGCAGTTACAAAAGATATCAGGTTTCCATTCCGAGAACAGTTTTTCCAGCCAGTTTATATCAGAGATATCCCCGTCCTTCAGATCGAACCCCCTTACCCGGTATCCCTTTGAAAGAAGATAGGGGCCGATTACATGGCCCAGCATGCCCTCAGATCCAGAAAGCAAGACCTTTGGTTTAATCATACATCTTCCTAACTTTATTCATCTCAAAATCCCTATCGCATAAATAGGCACAGGCACGAAAAATTACTTATAATTTTTCCAAATCAAGCAGCCGGTCTGTGGTATAAACCTGCTTAAAAAAAGCCTTCATCTTATTAAGATCCTTTTTGCCGGGTCCTGTTTCAACACCACTGCTGGTATCTACAGCAAATGGCCTTACCTGCTTTATTGCATGTCCAACATTTTGTGAATTTATGCCCCCGGAGAGTATTATGGGCTTGAGTCCGCATTCAGATGCAGCCAGGGCCAGACGCCAGTCAAATGTCTGTCCTGTCCCCCCGGCTTTATCAGGAACGAAGGTGTCCAGGAGAAAAGCGGTCTTTCCGGACAGGTTGTCATATTCCTTTAAGCATGAAAGAGAGTCATGATTTTTTATGCGAAATGCCTTAATAAAGTTTAATCCTAAAGATTGGCAGTACTCCGGAGACTCCTGGCCGTGCAGTTGTATGACATGAAGCCCGCATAGATGGGCAACCTCCCTGATCCATTCAGGGTCTTGATCTTTAAACACGCCCACATTTGTTATAAATGTAGGTATGCAGGCTGTTATGCCGGCCACAACCTCTGGTTCAACTAGTCTGGGGCTTTCTTTTGCAAATATAAAACCCAATGCATCCGCGCCAAGCCGGACCGCCTCAAGTGCATCACTCAGGCTGGTTAGGCCGCATATCTTAATCCTGGTCCTCTGATAGAAAAGATTATTATTTCCGGTTCTTAACATGTTATGTGATATCAAATTTCACCTTTTTTCCTGAAAGCATCTTTTCAGGATTCCCTATCCGGATTTTGAGAATTTGCATTAAAATTGTCTATGTCTCTGATTTATATATTCGTCTCCATTTCGACTGTCTGGTCTAATGAATCGCCCGACCGGTCGAATTTTTCAGGTCGTTTTTTCATAAAATTTTAAAAACATTCCTTATTTTTATAAAATTTTCATACTTTATCAATAATAGGCAATCGTGTGAGTTGACCCATCAATGCGCCCAGATCGGGGCTGGTCACCAATGCCTCTCCTACAAGAATGCTTCTTATCCCCCAGGAGCAAAGCCGTTTAGCCTCTTCTACCCCTTTGATCCCGCTTTCACTGACAACGAGGCGGTCTTTTGGAATAAAGGGGATCAGACGTGCGGTTGTCTCTATATTCACATGGAAAGTAGTAAGATCGCGATTATTTATCCCAATGATCTTCGTCCCGGATTTTATGGCCCTGGGAATCTCTTCTTCGGAATGAACCTCAACAAGGGAGTACATTCCAAGTTCATCAACAAGTCTTACAAGTCCCGAGAGGTCCTGTTCTGAAAGCAAAGCTGCGATGAGCAGTACGGCATCTGCCCCGTATGCCCTTGCTTCATACACCTGGTACGGATGAATGATAAAGTCCTTCCTGAGTATCGGGATGGTACAGGCAAGCCTTGCCTTTATCAAGTCCTCTGTTGAGCCATGGAAATGGTCTTCTTCGGTAAGAACTGAAATGGCTGAAGCACCAAGATCCTGGTAGGATCTGGCCTGGAATGCAGGGTCCATATCCAGTTTTATAGCACCTTTGGAAGGTGAGGCACGTTTTATCTCAGCAATTAATGAAAGATACCGGTTTTTGTTCAGCGCCCTGTAAAAATCATAAGGGGGCGGAGCTTTTTTTGCCTTCTCCTTGATCTCGTAAAGGCTTGAATCTTCAGAGACCTTAGCTTCAACTTTTCTTCTTTTGGATTGGACAATCCTGTTCAGGAAGGAATTTTTTTCAGACATAGTCAATCCTTTTCCATAGCAGGCAGCATTCGTCGCAACTTTTCAAGCTTGGCCATCGCTGTACCAGAATCTATACTCTCTCTTGCCCTTTCTATTCCTTCGGCGAGGTCCTTTGCCAGGTCTGCGACATAAATGGCTGCACCGGCATTTAGAAGACAGATATCCCTCTTGGGACCTTTTTCCCCTGAAAGTATGGCCTCACATATCCTGGCATTTACATCCGCTTCCGCTCCTTTTAAGTCTTCAGCCATTGCCGGGGAAATATGGAAGTCTGTTGGATTTATTGTATATGTTGTAATTTTGCCGTCCTTTAATTCAGAGATTCGGGTCGGACCTGTGGTGGATATCTCATCAAGTCCGTCCATACCGTGCACTACCATAACATGAAGGCTGCCAAGGTTATTGAGAACCCTCGCCATTGTTTCTGTCAGATCTTGCGAATATACACCGATTAGTTGTGCCCTGGCATTGGCAGGATTAGTCATGGGGCCTAATATATTGAATACAGTGCGTATGCCTATCTCTCTTCTGGGCCCTATGGCATATTTCATTGAAGCGTGAAGAAGCGGCGCGAACAGGAATCCAATGCCAACCTCGTTCAGGCATTTTTCCACTTTTTCCACATCCGCGGTTATATTGATTCCGAGTGCCTGCAGGCAATCCGCGCTTCCACAACTGCTTGATACGGAACGGTTGCCGTGCTTGGCTACCATGGCGCCCGCACCGGCTGCAATGAAAGCCGAAATGGTGGAGATATTGAATGTATGGGCTCCATCTCCTCCTGTGCCACATGTGTCGATTACCGGGCCTTTTGCCTTCAGATGTGTCGCTTTCTCCCTCATGATTTTTGTGAAACCGGTTATTTCGTCCACAGTCTCCCCCTTCAACCGAAGTGCGGTAATAAACGAAGCGATTTGGGCATCTGTGGCATTGCCGCTCATGATCTCTTCCATTGTCAGGGCCGCCTCTTCTTGAGAAAGGTCTTGTTTCTCTATAATTTTTGTAATAGCCTCCTTGATCATTTCTTATTCTCCTTTTATGAGCAGTTACTGCATGGTCCGGAAAAACCAGAGAAAAGAGATTTTAACGATTGCCTTAAACTGACAATAAATTTTAGTTATATTGTTTTAAATAAAGTTTTTAAGAAGCTCTTTCCCGCACTGGGTGAGAATAGACTCGGGATGAAACTGAACTCCCTCAACAGGGTAATCCTTGTGCCGGATTCCCATAATCTCTTCTTGGTCAGTGCGTGAAGTCACTTCCAGTACATTGGGGACGGATTGCGGTTCAACGATCAGAGAGTGATAACGGGTCGCTTCAAACGGATTGGGCAGGTCCCTGTAAACCCCTTTCCCGTCATGATAGATAAGCGAGGTTTTACCATGCATTAGCCGTTTTGCCCTTACTACTTTTGCACCGAAGGTATGCGCGATACACTGATGTCCCAGGCAGACCCCTAAAATAGGTATCCTTGATCCAAATTCCCTGATAACCTCATTGGATATCCCGGCCTCCAGAGGTGTGCAGGGACCGGGTGAAATGATTATCCTGTCGGGATTTAATCCTTTTATCTCCTCAATGGTAGTCCGGTCATTTCGAAAGACCCGAACCTCCTGGCTCAACTCTCCCAAATATTGAACGAGGTTGTAAGTAAAGGAATCATAATTATCTATCATCAAAATCATTGTATTAAGTTTTTCCTATATTAAATTGATCCAATTTATGGATTTTAGCTGCTTTGTGGACATTCCGGCTTTTTCCCTCCCTCTGCCAGGCGGATGGCATCCATTGCCGCTTTTGCCTTGTTTACCGTTTCTTGAAATTCCTTCTCCGGATCAGAGTCAGCCACAATTCCCGCACCCGCTTGTATATAAGCATGGCCGTCTTTTACAACCATTGTCCTTATTGTTATACAAGTATCCATATTGCCTGAAAAGCTAAAATAGCCGACGGCGCCCGCATAGGGCCCTCTTATGACAGGCTCCATCTCTTCAATGATTTCCATGGCCCTTATCTTGGGAGCGCCTGTTACAGTCCCTGCGGGAAAACAGGCTATCAGGCAGTCATAGGGATCTCTGCCTGCGCTGATTTTACCCGTTACCTGTGATACAATGTGCATCACATGGGAATAACGTTCTATGGTCATAAGCTCCGGACATTTAACAGACCCATATTCACACACCCTTCCCATATCATTTCTGGCAAGGTCGACAAGCATGATATGTTCGGCACGCTCTTTTGGATCGGCAAGCAGTTCTTCCGCCAGTAACTCGTCTTCCTCTTCGGTCGCGCCTCTTTTTCTGGTCCCGGCTATGGGCCTCTCTTCAACATGGCTATCCTCCATTCTAACCATAAGCTCAGGTGATGACCCTATGATTTTTAGTCCATGATGTTTAAGATAAAACATATACGGAGAAGGATTTATGAGGCGCAGAGATCTGTAAATATCGAAAGGGTCACAGGAAACAGGTGTGGAAAACCTTTGAGAAAGTACAACCTGGATGATATCGCCCGCAGAAATATATTCTTTGGCACGTCTTACGGCAGCTTTGAATGCTTCGGGCTCAAAATTCGATTGAAACGGGAGTGCCCCGGAAATAGGTTCTTCTAAAGATGAAATAGAGGGAAGCGGCCTTTTCAGATTCTCGATGACCCCTTCAATTCTTGTTACTGCATTATCATAAGCCCGATATAATGATTTTTTTCGCTCATCTCCCTTACTTCTCTCATCTTCCAGATATGCATGGGAGAGTACCTTTATACGGTTCGTCATATGGTCAAATATGAGCAAGGTGTCTGTGATAAAGAATAGACACTCGGGAAGATCTAAAACATCAGTGGCTATTTCAGGGAGCCTCTCGGCATATCTTACCATATCATAGCTTATATACCCTACAGCCCCGCCAATGAATCGGGGAAGTCCCTCGACATGCACCGGTCGATATCTGGACATAAGGTCTCTGAGAGAAAAGAGAGGGTTTTCTCCCCTGGTGTTTGATTTCCTGCCGGAATTGGAGGAATTAGGTTGATCCGCGTTACCAAGGGAATTATTACTATCTTTTATTATTACCCCATCTCTATCTGCTTGAAATATCCGGACAGGATTGGAGCCAAGGAACGAGTAACGGGCTATTTTCTCTCCCCCCACAACACTTTCCAGCAGAAAGGAAGAGGAATAGCGGTCGATCTTTTTGAAAGCGGAAACCGGCGTTTCAGTATCCGCGCAAAGATCTCTGTAAATTGGGATTAGGTTTCCCCGGCGGGCATATAAAAGAAATTTGTCCGGATCCGGATGATACATTTACAACCCCTTAAGATAAAGATTATAAGGTGTCACGATATCAAAATAAGTCACTTAAAAAAGAATAGAATAATAACATTATATTTGCAAACATATAGAAAAACAAGAAAAAAATAGAAAAAAAGTAATTTTCATTTTAGAAATCTATAGAGCCCTGATCTCAGTTAAATAACAGGTTCGACGTCGATGGTGTCCAACTCGACACACAGAGATCTCATTAGCAGATCTACAGAAACAACCAGTTTGTTTTTTCTGGTATCGGTCTTCATAAGTATCCCTTCCACACCAGTGAGTGGCCCATTCATGATCTTAACTCTCTGGCCTATCTGGAGATATGGGACAGGCGTTAACAGCACATCATTTTCAAGCAGTATCCGGATCGAGTCGATCTGTTGATCAGGGATGGGCACAGGCTCTTTCTGATTCCCCACAATGCGCGCTACACCGGGAGTTTTTAAGACTTCAAGCCATATACGTTTCTCAAGTTCAACATGAACAAACAGATATCCCCTAAACAAAGGTATCCTTATCCTCTTTTTTCGATCTTTTCTTCTGCTCCAGACCTCTATTTTGGGGAGGAATACCGGGATCTCTTTGGCCGCAAGCCGCATATTCACCATATCTTCATGCCTGCTGCTTGTGTGGACAGCATACCAGTTGATGTGCTCGAAAAGTTTATCCATATAAAATCCCTCTTGCGATAAAAACCTTATAAATATCTTATGGATGAATTAAACATTATATTACTAAATAAATGATATTTCAAAAAATCTAAGGCTATTAATAAGTGCCTAAAGTTATTAAAAAGTGCCTAAAGTGTCAAGTGCCTAAAGTTATTATTCAATATCAGCAGATATTATTTGATTTTCCCCCTTTTCGTCTTTGGTTAGCATCTCGATTTTTTTTTCTGCCAGTTCCAGTTTTTTGCTGCAAAAGCGGGATAATTTTATCCCCTCTTCAAACAATTCCAGGGAATCCTCAAGACCCAAATCCCCTGATTCCAATTTATGGACAATTTCTTCTAGCTGTTTAAGTGCCTTTTCAAAACTCACCTTGTCTTTTGAGCTTTTTTGCACGGTTTCCCCCTTTTTAGATGCTTTTAATGAACATCTTTCACCTCACTTATTACATCTCCTTTATGGAATCTGGTTTTTATATGATCACCGGTCCTTAGCTCTTCCGATTTACGGATGATTTTTTCATCAGGAAGCCTCATGCAAAGGGAATATCCCCGCTGCAATACATTTAAAGGGCTCAATGCATCAAGTGCCCCCATAGCGCCTGAAAGTGCCTGCTTGTGTTTTTGTGTCAGTAATATCATGAAATTTATAAGCCTCTTTTTTTGTTCAGTTATCTGAGAAAAAAGGTCCTTTACCTTCTGTGAGGGATGAAGCCTGTTTAGCAATCGGTCAGTATGAACCAATCTTTCCCCGGATCTTTCCATGAGGATAGACATGGCCCGGAATAGTCTTATATCATCTTCATCAACGGATTCATGAAGGCTTCGAACAATTGAGAAGGGATCACGGAAGATTCGTCCCTCTGTAAGATG
>JBLIRS010000070.1:0-12416 GCA_049472415.1 bacterium
TAGAGAACCCGGGATGAATTCATTTGAAGTTATGCTCTCAGAATCCCAGGAGAGGATGCTCCTTGTAGCCAAAAAGGGAAAGGAGAAGGAAATAGAGGAGATTTTTTCCAAATGGGACTTACATGGATTAACCATTGGACAGGTTACAGGGGACGGCCGAATGAGAGTTAAAAAAGACGGACGCCAGGTAGCTGATATTCCTGCCCGGGCATTGAGTGAAGACGCGCCTGTATATAACAATCCTAAAAAAAGACCTGCATATATAGAGGAAAATCGTGCGTGGGTATCTGATAACCTCCCGGAGCCCGATGATTATACGGCCGTTCTTGAAAGACTAATGGGTTCACCGGAGCTTGGTTCCAAGGGATGGGTTTACGAGCAGTATGACCATATGGTACGTATAAATACCATACTTCTGCCTGGCGGGGATGCTGCGGTTTTGAGGGTAATGGGTACATCTAAGGCTATAGGCATGACATTGGACGGCAATGGCCGTTATTGTTACCTGGATCCACGTATGGGAGGCAGGCTTGCCGTGGCTGAAGCGGCACGGAATTTGGTATGCACGGGTACAAGACCTTTGGCCATAACGAATTGCCTGAATTTTGGAGATCCCGAAAATCCCGAAGTCATGTGGCAGTTTGATGAAGCTGTCGAAGGGATAGCCGAGGCGTGCGGATTTTTTTCCACACCTGTAACAGGGGGAAATGTCAGCTTTTATAATCAGACACTTGGAGAGCCTATTTTCCCCACGCCTGTCATTGGTATGGTGGGATTGATGGAGGATGCATGTGCACTTGTTACGCCATGGTTCAAGAAGGAAGGGGACCTGATTTGTCTTATAGGTGAAATAGGGAATCATCTCGGCGGAAGTGAATATTTAAAAGCGGAACACGGTCTTATAAAGGGAGAACCTCCAATGGTGGATCTTCCATTTGAAGCCAAGGTTCAAAGCGCATGCCTGCGAGGAATCGAGCTTGGAATAATCAAATCCGCACACGATTGCTCAGAAGGAGGAATAGCCGTGGCGCTTGCTGAATCATGCTTTTCACCTTCAGGGCTTATGGGGGCTGAAATCAGATTGAATAAAGGTGATAGAATAGATTCCATGCTTTTTGGAGAGGCCCCGTCCAGAATTATTGTCAGCATTGAGGAAAAAAGGATGCCGGAGTGGGAGAGACTGGCAACCAGGGTTGCAACACCATGGCAGGTTATTGGCCGTGTTGGGGGTGATACCCTGAAGATCGGCCAATGGATTAAGAGTCCCATAAGGAGGCTGAACCTTCTATGGGAGAGAAGCCTTCCGGAAAAGCTGACATAGATGAAGATGTCTACAGGAAAAGAGAAAACATGCCGGAGATGGAATGAACACTGTGGTGTCGTGGGTGTTTATAACCATCCTGAAGCAGCCAATTTGGTTTATCTCGGGCTTTTTGCCTTGCAACACCGTGGGCAGGAAAGCGCAGGTATTTTGTCTTCGGATGAAGGCAAAATGTATATTGAAAAGGCCATGGGTAAGGTAGCGGATGTATTTAGCCGTTCCAGACTGGCGCAATTGCCCGGCAATATGGCAATCGGTCATGTCCGCTATTCAACGGCAGGTGAAAGCTCAATAGCAGAATCACAGCCCATAGTAGTCAAATATGCACATGGTACAATGGGCATAGCCCATAATGGAAATCTTGTAAATGCCGACCAGATCCGTCATCGTTTGGTGGAAGACGGGTCCATATTTCAATCCACAACAGACAGCGAGGTCATTGTCCACCTGATTGCCCGGTCAAAGGCGATAGGATTTCCGCAAAGGATTATCGAATCCCTTTCTAAGATCGAAGGGTCTTATTCGCTTCTTTTTTTAAGCGAAGGCCGGATGATCGGGATACGCGATCCCCGCGGCTTCCGACCCTTAGCGCTTGGAAAGATCGGAGACGGCTTCTGCCTCGTATCTGAGACCTGTGCACTGGACCTTATTGGTGCCGAACTGATAAGGGAAATCGAGCCGGGTGAGATGGTAATCATCTCCGATGCCGGAGTAAGAAGTTTTAAGCCTTTCTCTCCGGAAAAGATAAGTTTTTGTGTGTTTGAATATATATATTTTGCAAGGCCTGACAGCATGATTAACGGCCTGAATGTCCATTTGACCAGAAAGGAGTTTGGAAGACAACTGGCGAGAGAATCCCGGACAGATGCCGATATCGTCATACCTATTCCTGATTCAGGAAACAGCGCAGCTTTGGGATATGCGGAGGAATCTGGAATCCCCTATGATATCGGCATGATCCGAAACCGTTATGTGGGAAGGACCTTTATTGAGCCAAAACAATCCATCCGTCATTTCGGGGTCAAATTGAAGCTGAATCCTGTAAAGGAGTTAATCAAAGGGAAAAGGATTATTGTGATTGATGATTCCATAGTAAGGGCCACAACAGGTAAAAAGATCGTTTCCTTGATTCGTTCAGCAGGGGCACGTGAGATTCATATGAGAATCTCTTCTCCACCCGTATGTTTCCCTTGTTTTTACGGAATTGATATGCCTACCAGCCAGGAGTTAATAGCATCATCCCGAACAAATAGAGAGATCAGCGATTTTATCGGGGCAGACAGTTTAGAGTATCTGAGTGTAAAAGGCATGGAAAAATCCGTTGGCCACATGAAAGATAAAATCTGCTGTGCCTGCTTTACCGGTGAGTATCCTTTGCCCGTAAAAGAGGAGCAATTCGTTCAGCTTCGCCTGTTCGAGCCTATCTGATTTTTCCCCTGATCATTTTTTGCCCGAAGTCCGAAGATAAAAGAAAGGCACAAAGACTTCACATTTTTCTTAGGGGGTAATTCAGATTGAGCAAAAGGATCGTTGAAAGGCTACAAAGTGTAGTAGAGGTATTCATGGATGCCTGCAATGTTTGGGTAAATTACTCTCAAGACGAAATCCTCCTCCCTGAAATCCAGAAAGCCCGAAAAGATCTTAATAATCTCGATGTTGACAAATGTAATGAAGAGGATTTAAAGTCTATTCAAGACATGACCACCAAGATGCTGGAGGAGATGAATAACTCACTGAAGGCCTCGGGATTGGGTGGACTCCGTTATAAGGGTATCAAACACTAATCAAACCGCCTCATCTTTATGTTCTGAAGCAGCCCGATGGCTATCAGGTTTCCAACCATGGCTGAACCGCCATAGCTTATAAACGGGAGAGGTATACCTGTCACAGGCATAATACCGATAACCATTCCGATATTGATTATGATATGCAGGGCAAGTGTTATTACGATTGAGTAAGATATTATCGTCCCCAGCCTGTCCTTGGCATTTGAACAGATATCAAGTCCTTTAAGAAGAAGAAAGAGAAAAATCCCAATGGTTATGAGAGATCCTATTAGTCCCCATTCTTCAGCCAGAAGGGAGAAGATAAAGTCTGTATGATGCTGGGGAATGAATTTGAGACGGCACTGTGTTCCGCACAAGAATCCCTGTCCCCATAAACCTCCGGATCCAACGGCTATTTTTGATTGCGTTACCTGATAACCCGCACCGAGAGGATCCAGATTGGGATTGATGAAACTGAGAATGCGGTTTTTTTGGTAGGCTTTTAAGCCGAGCCACAGGAACGGAGGGCCGAGTCCCATGCCTAATCCTATGACACCAAGTAGCCAGCTTGTTCTGACACCTGAGATATATAGCATGGCCAAAAGAATAGGGATAAGAATGATCGCCGTGCCGAGATCGGGTTGTTTGAGGATCATAAAGGTAGGGACCAATGTTAAAACAAAAGATAATATAAAACTTTTTATATTGATATCCCTGGATTTTTTTTCTTTTAAGAGTTGTGCAAGTAATAGTATCAGGCAAAGTTTGGTGAATTCAGAGGGTTGCAGATTCATCCCAAAAAGTCTTATCCATCTCCTGACGCTGCTTCCTCTTGTCTGCAAGACATAGCCGAGGGTTAAAAGATTGAAAAAATAAAAAACGGGACTCCAACGAGCCAGTTGGTGATAGTCTATGCTTATCACTATAAGCATTGCAACAAGACCGATGAATATCCAATAGATTTGTTTTATGTATAATCCTTGTCTCGCCTCCGCGTAGGGACCGGATGTGGCGCTATATATCAGGAGGACTCCAAGGGAGCAAAGGGCTATAGATGCCAGGAGGAGAAGCCAATCAAAATTAACAAGCAACCTTCTATCGATCATGTTTTCCCCCCTAACAAATAAGCGCTGATGATTTCTTTCGCGAGTGGTGCGCTGCTATACCCTCCGTGCCCCCCATGCTCCAGCAAAACTACAACAGCGATCTCTGGCTTTTTAAAAGGGGCAAAGGCAACGAACCATGCGTGATCCCTTAGATTTTCAGGTATATTATCCTCGTTATCACTATCCCCCTTTTCCTGATCTTTAAGTTTAGCTACCTGAGCAGTTCCGGTTTTCCCAGCAACTGCGATTTCCGGTATATAAGCCCTCCAACCAGTACCATTTTCATTGACTACCCCCCTTAATGCATCTCTGATAATTTGAAGGTTTTCTTTTCGTAGAGGGAGCTCTTTCTTTAATACAATTGGGAATTCTTTAATTACAATGCCCTCCGGAGTTTCTATTGAATTTATAATTCTCGGCTGATAGAGAAACCCTCCATTAGCAAAAGCACTTATAAAAGAGACAAGCTGAATGGGCGTTACCAGGATATAACCCTGACCGATGGAGGCGCTTATGGTTTCTCCCGGGTACCAGCTTGTGTTAAGGGCATCTTTTTTCCACTGTGAGTCCGGAATAAGTCCGGAGTTTTCTCCGGGAAGAATTATCCCCGTAGGACTGCCGAGGCCGAACTCGCGTGCAAATTGTGCAATAGTATCTATGCCGAGTCTTGAACCCAACTGATAGAAAAAGACATTACATGAATTAACAATGGCTTCATGAATAGATAGCTCCCCATGCCCTCCTTTTTTCCAGCAATAGAAAAGCCAGTTTCCGAGTGTAATGTGACCCCCGCAGAAAAAGGAACTCCATTCATCTATGGTACCTGTTTCAAGACCAGTGGATGCCAGCACGATCTTAAAAATGGAACCGGGTGGATAATGGGCCATTATGGCTCTGTTTTGCAGGGGATCCTTGGAATTGTTGAGAAGATCGGACCATTCCTTCTGGCTGATCCCTTTGGCGAACAGGTTGGGATTAAAAAAAGGATGGCTGACCATAGCCAAAATGTTGCCATTTCCAGGATCCATAGCAATAATAGTTCCGCATTTTTCCCCCAGGATTTCTTCAGCCCTTTTTTGTAGATCCAGGTCTAATGTGAGGATAATATTTTGACCGGGTATCGGTGCCAGGTATCCTATAGTTCTTAATTCTCTGCCCTCAGCGTCGACCTCCACATTTTTCCCTCCATCCTTGCCCGTTAAAAATGAATTGGTGACTTTTTCCAGGCCGGCTTGCCCTATAAGATCGCCTGACCGGGCTTCCCGGAATTCCTCTTTTTTAAGTTGAGCGAGATTTATCTCCCCCATATATCCGAGTAAATGAGCCGCAAGGCTTTGATGTGGGTAATATCTTTTATCCTCCACATCCACTGTTATGCCCGGCAGATCGTTTCTATGTTCTTCCAGCAGAGCCACCTCCCCGAATGAAAGATCAGACTTCAGTACAATTGGCTCGAAAGGCATGGATCGGGAAGCTTTGATTGTTTGTTTCACCTGGTCTTTTGATAAATTTATCAGGCTGGACAATCGAAAGAGGACTTCATCCATATCATGTACATCCTCAGGAACTATGGAGACAGTGAAGGAAGGCCTGTTTTGAACAAGGACACGATGATTAAAATCCAGAATTAAACCTCTCGGTGCCCTTAATCTTTTTAAACGGACCCTGTTACCCTCGGAAAGGGTTCGATATTCTTCACCTTTTACTGCCTGAAGGTACCATAACCTGGTCAGGAGTATGAAAAAGACACCCAGTAGAACAAAAATAGTAAATGCTATCTTTTTTTTTGGTTTTGGGGATTTATCAAAAAGTGAAGGCAAACTATCCATTGTTATTTATTATTCAATTAATGAGTGTTTTTCAATAAAGGCCAGGCCATAGGAAAAAAAAGGCCAGATAAGACAATTATATATTGCCTGAAAGACGATAAAATAGGCGATTCTGCCTTTAAAGGAAACAGGATGTCTTAATATTCCCGTCAGACCGTTTATGAGCAGACCGTCTAAGATACTAATACAAAAAAGCAAACCGGTTTGTACCACTATTGAATGAGTGTCGAGTCTTTGATTTGATTTGCCGGCCAAGTATCCCCAGAGACTTTTGGCGAAAGCGCCTGAGCCCAAAAGGCTATTGGAGAAGAAATCCTGTGCGAGTCCCCCTATAAAACCAAATACCGTTCCGGTGATACTACCCTCCCTGAAGCTTACTAAAAGAAGAAAAAGCAGTACAAGGTCGGGTTTGACACCATATATGGACCAGAAATCAAAACGCGTACTCTGAATAATTAATATTATTATGAGCAGGCATGTATAGTAAAAAATGGCTTTGTTTTTCACTTAAAATAGCCTCAAATTGTTTCGGTCTTATTTATATTGTTCTATATAGTTTTTGGGTTCATAGTCTTCTGATGAAAGATGGGAAGATGTTTCATCAGTAGTCTGCAATATAAGAACTTCCTCAAGCATCGAGAACTGCACCAGCGGGGTAACCTCCACATATTGGAAAAGTCCGTAAGATTTTTTTCCTACCTTTGATATGGTCCCGAGAACCAAACCTTTCGGAAATATACCACCCATGCCTGAAGAAATAACATAATCTCCCGGTTGAATATCCACATCTCTGTCCAAATATTCTAAAATGCATATGGGGCCCGATCGGCCGTACAATATAGCCTCTGCTCTGTTTTTCTGTATCAATGCAGCCACCCGGCTGTTTTTGTCAGTAATCAATTCTACCAGGGCCGTTGAAGGTGTGGTCCTGATAACCTTGCCAACAAGACCTTGATGGGTTACCACCGGTTGATTTACCTTTACACCGTCCCTTGTGCCTTTATTGAGTAAAATGCTTCTAAACCAGCTTGTTGCGTCCTTGCCTATGATCTGTGCAGAAATAATGACATTGGGCAAAGTCTTTCTAAATTCCAGGAGGTTCTTAAGCCTCTGATTTTCTTTTTCGATTTCCAGGAAATAGTTATTGATGGCTTCGAGCTCTGACAGCTTTTCTCTAAGGATTTTGTTCTCTTGAGTCAATCCAACAAGCATGATATAACCTTCCCATATCTCGCGGACCCAGTTGACGATAGAATTAGTTGCAACATGGGCGGGTGAGAGAATTTCAAGGACTATCCGGTCTATTATGACCCTTTGATCCAGCCTCCTGCCATAAAATGTCATAATGAGAAAGGATAAGATTAAAAAAAAGAACAGGGTGTAAAGGGACTTATGTTTAGCCCAAGATTCAAACATCAGATTAAAGTTTAAAGAGATATTTTTTTCAATAAATCAATTTCATCCAATATCCGGCCTGCACCAAGAACAACTGCCGAGAGAGGGTCTTCCGCGTAAATTATCGGTAATTTAGTTTCCTCCCTTAAGAGGCAATCAAGCCCTGTCAGCAAAGAGCCTCCTCCGGCCAGCACTATTCCTCTGTCTACTATATCCGCGGCTAGTTCCGGAGGCGTCCTTTCTAATGCCATTTTGACAGTATCCACTATTGCAGATATTGGTTCCGTTAAAGATGACCGGATTTCTTCGTCATTTATTACAAGGGTTTTGGGCACTCCTGCCACAAGGTCACGACCTTTTACTTCCATGGTCTTCGGGTCCGGCAGGGGGTATGCAGAACCGATGGTTATCTTGATCTGCTCGGCCGTACTTTCACCTATCATAAGATTATATTTTCGTTTAAGATGCTGGATAATCGAATCATCAATTTCATCACCGCCTACACGGACTGATCCACTATATACTATGCCGGACAAAGATATAACGGCCACTTCGGTAGTCCCTCCGCCTATATCCACAATCATGTTTCCGGAAGGCTCTTGAATAGGAAGTCCGGCTCCAATAGCCGCAGCCATTGGTTCCTCGATAAGGTAAATTTCCCTGGCGCCGGCCTGTAATGCCGAATCTCTGACAGCCCTTTTTTCTACCTGAGTAATGCCGGACGGAACACAAACAATTATCCTGGGCCTTACAAGGGCTTTCCTGTTATGTACCTTGGTTATAAAATACCGGAGCATGGCTTCCGCAACTTCAAAATTTGCGATAACGCCGTCTTTCATTGGTCGAATGGCCTCTATCCCTCCGGGAGTTCTTCCAAGCATTTTTTTTGCTTCTTTTCCTACTGCCAGAACTTGTCCGGTGGCTGTTTGAATAGCGACCACTGAAGGCTCGCTTAAAACCACACCCTTGTCTTTAGCATATACAAGGGTATTGGCTGTTCCAAGATCAACAGCCAGATCATTCGAAAACAACCCAAAAATGGAATCGAAGATCATTTCTTTCCTCTTTCTAGTTTCCGGTTGAAAAATTGAAGTAAAAAAGACGGACTTTATTACATATCATTTTTTATATTAAATTGCGATATATTTTAACAGAAACAATAAACATTGGCAAGCGGTTTAGTAAAGTTTCTCAAAAAGTTGGCATATGTGATTGAGCTTGCAAAAAGTACTAAAATAGAGTAAAATTTATTTTTGTTTTTTATTGGATGAAAACATTAAAAATTTAATCATTTCTATATTTAGGAGTTTAATAAATGCTTGATAAAGTTAGAAAAAATGTAAAATCTTTCGGTGTACAAATAGTGATCATTGTTGTCGTAGCTGCCTTTATAGGAACCATATTCCTTGTATGGGGACATGGAGGAAAACAGGAACGTCAGGGCATGGTAATAGCCAAGGTTTATGATAGTGAAATAACATATCCTGAATATCAGCAAGAATTATTGCAATTGACTCAGCAATACCGAAACATTTATAAGGACCAATGGTCCGACGAATTGGCGGCAAAACTTGATCTTAAGCGAATGGCTTTTGATAATATTGTTAACTATTATATTCTGTTTTATAAGGCAATGGAATGGGGTGTCCAGGTCCCGGTGGAAGAAGTCACGGATTACATTAAAGCCATTCCGATATTTCAGGTAAATGGGGTTTTTAGTGCCGATCGCTACCACCAGGTGTTGGATATGCAGCGGTTAACTTCCCAGAAATTCGAAAATGATATAAGAAAGCATCTGCTGTTTAAAAAGATTCAGGAAAGGGTTACCGGTGGATTTAAAATCAGCGATCAGGAGATTATGGAAGAATTTGTAAAGAAAAATGAAAAGATAAGGGCAGACTATATTTCGATCCCTTTTGAAAAGTTTTCTTCACAGGTTAAAACAAGTCTGGAAGAACTAAAGGAGTATTATGAATCACATCTGGATCAATACAAAATGGGAGAGCGTCGATCTGTGGAATATCTCTTTGTGAGCCCTAGAGATTTTCAGGAAGATGCTGAGGTAACAGACCAAGAGGTTGAGGATTATTATAAAATGCATGAAAGCCAGTTTTACGTTAAGAAAAAGATCAAGGCAAGCCATATTCTTCTTTCTGTGCCAAAGGATGCATCTCCGGAACAAGAAGAAAAGATTAAGGAAAAAGCGCTGGATTTGCTTAAGAAAATCGAAAACGGAGAAGATTTTCATGAACTTGCCAAAACTTTTTCTGACTGCCCAAGCTCAAAAAGGGGGGGGGATCTGGGATATTTCGAAAAGGGAAAGATGGACCCTGAATTTGAGAAGACAGCCTTTGCCCTCAATGTCGGAGAGGTGAGTCAAGTCGTAAGGAGTTCTTTTGGATACCATATTATTAAGGTTGAAGATATCAAACCGGAGCATTTAAGCTCTCTGGATGAGGTCAGAGACAGGATCGTCAGGACCCTTAAATCAGAAAAGGGCAGGGAGTTGGCCTTGGCAAAGCTTGAGGATATAGTTCGCAAGATATACAGGGGAAAATTTATCAGAGAATTCGCATTTGAAGATCGTGTAACTTACAAGATGGAAGGGCCATTTATAAAAGAGCAAACCATCCCGGCAGTCGGCAGGAATGAAGAAGCTATGGAAACAATCTTTCATTTGGAGACAGGAGAGATCTCCCGCATCGTTGAGACACCCAAGGGTTTTTTTGTCTTTCAGTTAGACAAAATTGAGCCTCCTCGCCCTATGACCTATGAAGAAGTAGAAACAAGAATAGAGAGGGATGTGAAAAATGAAAAGTCGAAACAGAATGCCAAAGAAGAGGCTGAAAAGATAAGAGAAGAGTTGTTCACTGATTCGGATATCTCAGGATTAGCCAAGAAGCATGGATTGAGTGTCTCTGATACAGGTGAATTCGGAATGGGTGAGTATATCAGCGGCCTGGGTAATTTAAATGATGGACAGATGCAGATAATATTTTCGCTCAAGGTCGGAGAAATTTCACCTGTTTTAGATTCAGAACGAAGTTTTGTCATCTTTAAGTTAAAGGAAAAGACAGGAATCAGTGATGAAGAATTCGCTAAACAGAAAGAGGCCCTTAGTTCCAAATTGCTTCAGGTCAGGCAACAAGAATTATTTAATGAATGGATTGAGAGGGTGAAGAAAGAAGCGAATATCGAGATATTTAAACAGGATTTGATGAGCTAGGAAACAATTAAATGGATACACAATATGAAAAAAGTAAGTATTTAATGATATTTCCGTCTAAGGGTATAAAAGAGATGATAAATCGAAAAAACAATAATGAATTGATAATTAAAGGGGGGGTGATAAAAGATTTGGTTATATTTCGTAGGAGGTGAGTTAAGATGTTAGAGAGACTGTTGAATATGGAGACCTATGAAAAAGTTATTATACTTTGTTGTGGTTCCTTCACCATGCTCATTTTATTTCTGATTCTCAGGCAGGGATTCTAAAGATAATTACTCCATTTTTAATTATTATCGAATATTAATAATGAAGATGGATCATAGATAAAGATTGATTTCAAGGCTGTCCAGTCCCCAAAAAATTGCTTTTTTCAAATAGTTGTAAAATGAATTGGGGTTTCTGACAGTCTTTTTTTTTGTCCCTGCATTTGCCCGGAATTATATTGTGCCCTCCTTGACACCTTATCATTCATAATATAATATGCATCATATTTCTACTTTTTGAGGTATCTTGAGTGTGAAGCCTTTTGGAAATAAACGTCTCGCATTCATCATTGGTTTTTGATTTAAGATCCTGATAAAAACCAAGAGAAACCAAATTAATTTCCACTTACATTTATAATGTTCTGGTTAAAAAATTTTGAGAGGAGAATCGTATGTTCAATCGGAAATTAAAAAAATATTTCTTTTTTTTATGTATGATAGGTTTTGTTTTTGTTGGTTGTCTAAGAGTTCCTCCCGGGAATTTTAAAGATGTTGTGAGTGAGTGTAAAGGCAAAACACAGCAAGATATGGTAATATGCAGGGGATTGGGATGGGTGTTTCAACACCCGGTGGACATGCAGGCAGATGGTTTTTTGGAGCTTGGTGAGGAAATAAATCTTTTCTATAGATTTTATTTAAAAGCGAAAAACAAAGCAGAGAAAAGATTTTTTAGATCTGTGGTAGAATCGAAGATAGATTATTTACTTAATGAACATGATCTAAAAGTTGATTTCGCAGGAGAGATAACTGCTTATCTGAACTTTGCAAAAATCATGAAAAGGATGGATATCGAAAGACCGGAATATCAGGATTTCATTCAAAAGGAAATACTGACGAATCCTATGACATATCCGCCTGCCATTACATATGCAATCCTTAATTCAGCCCTTATCGAGGATATCGGAAGCAAGTCGAGAGTGCCTTTCGGAAACCTGATCAGCCAGGGAGTAATTGCCCGTTTTAGCCAAAACCCCGAATTGGTTCCTATAGGCAAGGCATATGCGTCTCCTGATGATGTAATGAACTTTTACTATGACATTACACACGAAATCTTTGCTGTCTCAAATTTTGGAGACAGGGACCCCACTCAATTTCTCCTTGATAATGAAATAGAATACTTAAAGGATCTTATACCCAGGGGAATCGAGACCTATATTGCGGAAGGTCAGGTGGATATCTTGGGGGAATTGATTATCTGCGCAAAATTACTAAAATATACAGATTTTGATAATTTTAAGAAAGGGGTACAATATATTTTGGACGCACAAAAAGAGGATGGGTCCTTTGGCCTTATCCAAAGAATGGTCTTTTTGGGGCGGCCTAATGTTTATAGGCATGGTGTTTTAGTGAGTGTTTGGGCCTTGATAGAATAAAGGAAAAAGGAAAATCCAGATAATGTCAACCAAATGCCAGTAAAGACCTGAATTTTCTAGCTTTACGATATTAGACTTATGATCCTCGGGGGAGACTTTCCCTTTCACTATTACTTCAATACTGCGCACTTCAT
>JBLIRS010000071.1:0-12240 GCA_049472415.1 bacterium
GAATGATCGATTCCTCAATATTATTACTTGATAACTCCAGATACAGATCATCATTGATTTGAGGCGTTTTGGCAATTGAAAGATTTCCACTGGCTCTTGAAAAAAAATGAATTCCGGGCATTCCGTACAGCTTTAAAATCCTATGAGAAGTGGATAACCCGCCATTATCCTCCGCTTTGGAAAAATTTTGGAAAAGATTATTCATTATGGCATTCAAAGGAGACTCTTTTGGTTCATAATTCAATACGCATGAGCCATATCCCTGTTTGGCCAGTTCCAGAACAAAATTTGTGACCAGAAGACCTTTAACCTTGGAAGACTCAGGATAAAGGATTGAAATGCTTTTAGAAGAAAAACCATAGGTTCTATCAAGGTTTTTGGGGGTGAGGATCTTTACCTTTTTATCATCAGTATCTTCAGAAGAAGGAATTGATGACGAAGATAACCAAAAATCGGCAACCTCGTCCAGTCCCCTTCCCAATTTCCTTTTTTTCTCCATGGCTTTTATGACTGCGGTTTTAATTATCTATTTCACAAATAGAATTTTCTCCAAAGGGCCCGTTAAGAAGATTGGGATTCGCCGGGTCTTTTATCCATTTGCCGTCAACTACAAACTTGTATTGATATCGACCGGGTTTCAAATCTACAATCCTTTGCCATACCCCGTTTCCTTCTATATCGAAAAGAGGCTCTCTCTCCGGCTTCCATTCATTAAAATCAGCAGCCAGATATACATTGGCTGCATCGGGAGAATAAACGCTGAATAACACGCCGGATTCAATTTTCTTTGGCGGCCTGACCACCACTCTCTTTCTCTTCTCATCCTCTTTCGCGGCTTCCATATTTATAACTTCTCTTGTGAGATCCATATAATCATAATATCCGGAACATCTCGTACAATATTCCGTTATCATCTGGCCATAACTTGCGGCCTCTTTCAATTTGACATTTATCCGAATGATCGTTTTAAAATGATGATCCTGAAAGCACCTTTTGATCTCTGTCAAAACTTCTTCAGAGATCTTTGTCCTTCGATCGTATATAGTGGCCAGTGCGTTGACCTTAATTTTGTGACCGATTTTCCTGTTTATAAGATTTAATGTCTCCATGAGCTTCCCCAATCCATGAAGCGAAAAAAAACTGGATTCAATGGGAATGATAGCTTCGTTACTGGCCAAAAGTGCATTAAACGTCAGAAACCCGATATTGGGAGGGCAATCCAATATGATAAAATCATAATCAGTGGCTATTGGTTCAATGGCCTTTGATAGACGCAACTCCCGTTCCTTGGTTTGAGAAAGGTTCTGTTCCGCAGCGCTGAGTATGACTTCTGACGGAATCAATTTGAGGTTTTGAGATATTGTGATTATGCTTTCTTTGATTGCCGGTAAGTCACCACTAAAACTGGTGAGTATGTCATAGAGGCTGTAATCAAAGTCCCCTGGCTTAATTCCTAAGCCAAGTGTTGCGTGTGCCTGGGGATCAACATCTATGAGCAGTACCTTCTTCCCGGTTTGGGCTAGACAAGCAGAAAGATTTATAGCTGTAGTGGTCTTTCCGCAGCCGCCTTTTTGATTAGCAACAGCGATGATCCTCATTTCAACCCCCCCCCTAAATGGGTTAAAGTTTTATAAAACACAGTTCCCCATATTTAAAATACTATAGCACATGTAATTTAGTCTGTCAAGTATATATAGTAGAAAATTTAAAATTGGATACAACATGTTGTGTTTATTATGAATTGGGATTATTGTATTGATTTTTAAAAATTTTTTAAATTTTAATTGCTGCTCGTCAATAATTATGGCACTTATTCTCATTAATTTTGACAATGAATTTTGCTAAATTATTATCCCTTAAACTGGTTTTAAAATTCTCAAATTAAAATTTTAAAATTAAATTGACCGGGATGGAAATTTTATGATAAGCTATTTTCGTTCTTTTTGAGCTATTAGTTAAGCCCCATTCAGGAGTCAAGAAATGAAACTTCTTGTTATAGTTTTGAATAAAGAAGAATATCTTAATGATATCTTAGAGGCCTTCGTGGAAGTGGGAATAACCGGTGCCACCATAGTGGATAGCGTCGGAATGGGGCATAAGCTGGCATATGAGATCCCTATCTTTGCCGGGCTTAGAAAAAGCATTAAAACATCGGATTATAACAAGACAATTTTCTCCGTGGTTCAGGATGATGAAATCCTTGAGGAAGCGATTAAACTCATAGACGAGATTATAGATTGCAATGAACAGGGTTCGTGTCTTTTATTTGTTGTTCCGCTTCTTATGGTTAAAGGCCTTAAAGACAACGAGCTTACCTGGTAAGTTTGTGATCATATTGGATTAAATTATGGTCAATCAATTTAGTGTCCGTACCCGGACTCGCATAGATTTTATAGACATAACCCGTGAAATTTCAAAAATCGTAAAAGAAAGCAAGACAACAGATGGCGTGTGTTATGTTTTTATCCCTCACACAACCGCTTCCATAACAATTAATGAAAATGCCGATCCTGATGTGGTGTCTGATATAAAAAAAGAGCTGGAAAAGATAGTACCCTTCGATGATAGTTATAGACATTCCGAAGGAAATTCCGCGGCACATATAAAGGCAAGCCTGTTAGGATCTTCTGAAACTGTGATCATTGAAAATGGCGAATTGGTTCTTGGCACATGGCAGGGCATATATTTTTGTGAATTTGACGGGCCCCGGACCAGAAAGGTGCTCGTTAAAATCATTTAATCCTCCTTTTCCTCATTTATCCGTCCGATTTCAAAAATTATTTCTCAAGTAATTATCAAAACAAAAAATAGATAATGCAAAAATATTTACATTATGCTATTTTATCAGGAGAATGTAAAAAGATATTGAAATTTACACAGATATTTAAAGGATTTTAATATTGTTCTTTTGGGGACATTTACGATTTAAAAGAGTTCATGTTTATTTCTTCTATAAATTTTAAGCCTCTTGAGGCCTGATATCATGAATTTAAAAGGCTTGCTTGCACATTTCAAAGCCAGGTGGCGGAGGTATCTAATTCTTATAATCCTTCTTATTTTGATATCTTTGTCATTATTTAAGGTCAAGAAGGTTATAGAGATACGGAGCGAAAAATGGATCCGTGAATATCTGAATAAAAATGTAAAACTGAATATTGACTGGGATGATTGGAAACTGGACCTTATTGATTACAATCTTAATATTACCGGATTGAGGATTAAGAGGGCCAGGTCTGAAGGGGCCCCTTTTTGGATCCTTACAGAAAAGATAGAGATGTTCATTAATCCTTTTCCTCTCTTTAAGAACAAGACGATTGATATAAGAAGTATTGAAATACAAGGCATGAAAGGCAGGCTTTTGATTCCCGGGGCAAAGGAATTTGATGATCTAAAGTCTCTTATAATGATTATGAATGAAAAAAACGGAAAGAAAAAAGAGAATGAGAAATGGTCTGTCCGCATAGGTCAAATTGCTTTAGACGGAAAGGATTTCGTTATAGATCTGCCCGGACAAAAGGCAAATATAGCTATTGGGGATTTCTTCCTTTTTGTCCCTCATCTGGACCAAAAAGGTCTTTATCCCATAAATTTTAATTTCAAAGACGGTGAAATTAACTGGAAAGGTATTTATCGTTTTGTGCAATCCGGTAAACTAAAGGGTGCTTTTAGCAATCAGGGCTTTAATGTGGAATCTTCACACGTGGGTTTTCCTGAAGAAGGTGAATTGAACTGGACGGGTAATATATGGAAAGGAACAGACGGAATAACATTTGAGGGTGAATATTCGGGTGCGCTTTATTGTGACACTCTGGCCCAATTCTTAAAACCCTTCCGGCAAATGAAAGGGAAGGTTGTTTCTGAAGGGAGTGTAGGAGGGAGATGGAAGCAGTTAAAGATTGAGGGGGAACTTGAATCATCCCAGTTTTCATGGAGATGGTTCGATTTTAGTGAAGTGAAGGGAAGATTTAGCTATTATAAAGGGATGCTCGAGTTTAAGGACATGGAAGGTCAATGGAGGGATGGTTACGTTGATGCAGAATCGAGAATAGCGCTTCATGATCATAACGCAAGTGTAAATATACATATTGATAAGGTTCCAAGCGTCTCCTTTATTAAAGATTGGTCAAAGATATTTCCGGGCATTCCCCCCCTGTGCACAGGTGACATGGAGTGGAATATAACATGGCCCGAACATTTTATGGTCAGTGAAGGCTTGTTGAAAATGGATATTCCTTTTACTGAATCCGGGAAATATCCGGACAAAAAGTTTTTTTTACGGTCAAGATTTCGTTCACGGAGGAGTCTTTTATATCTGGACGAGATAGATTTGATTCTCAGGGAGAATCTGATTCAGGCAGAAGGTCAATATGATTTTATCAACAGGCAGGTCAATCTGGATTACATTTGCACCATAAAAGAAGACGATCTTATTCGTAAGATCTGGGGATTTCCCTTTAAGGGCAGCGGCAGGATTACCGGAGATGTAACGAATACTTTGATTGAACCCAAATTTTCAGGCAGTCTGGAAGGTGAAAGGGTGAGCCTTCTGAATTACCAATTGGGTAGTATTGCAATGGATTATGAATATCATAGAAAGAGACTGGATCTTTTAAATATAAAAGGGCTGCTGCAGGAGGCAAGTATGGAAGGGAGGGGGAATGTGATTTTCTCCGATACTTCCGGTCCGCCTGTTCTGGAATTTTTCTGGTCAATAGATGGACTACCTCTTTCTGAGGTCACATCCGTATTTTCCTATAAACCGGATTTTCCATATCAGGGGACGGTATCCGGAGACGGTAATCTTAAAATGGTTGAAGGTCAAATTTCATCCAATGGGTCTTTTAACGGCAAGGAGATTAGAATTTTCGGACAACCTGCAATGAAAATTAACGCATTTTTTGATGCCGGGCATGACCGGATTTCTTTTAGCAGGATAAATGCCACCAGGGAAAAGGGCTTCATCAGAGGAGAGCTTTGTTTTGAAAAGGGAATAGGATTATCGGTCAAAGGGGATGGTTCGGATTGGGATTTATATACGCTTCAACTCGGCGGTGAACGCAGTTTGCCCATAGAGGGTGTCCTGGATTTCGATGTAAGCGGTAACCCGGATGACATGACCGGTAGCTTTAAGATGCAGGGTATGTCTTTCAGAGAAAAGGGTAACTGGGACATTTCGGGAACTATTAATCTCAAAAGAGACATCCTCCTGGCTTCTGTCATTCATCCCTGGGGCGAAGCTGATTGTGAAATGAACCTCAAAGGGGACCTGCCTTTTAAGATAATATCCGGTTGTGATTCTTTATCTGTATTTGATCCTCAAAAGGGTCTGATCCGCACGGATAAGGAATATAGTCTTTTATTCAGCGGCAACCTGGAGATTGAAGGCTTATTGAAAAAGGGGCTCAAATCTATAGAAGGCAGTTTTCAAGGGAGGGATTTGATGTTCTCCGGCCCTCAGGGCAAATTTGAAAATAAGGAGGATTATAAACTTATCATAAAGGATAAAGAGATTTTCACCCCTTCTCTGATTATGCGATGGGAAAAAGGCGAACTTGATTTTAACGGATATTGGAAGCTCCCGACAGGATTAGACTTTAACGTTTCCGGTCTTATACCCTTGAATGTCCTGCAGGAAAAAATGCCTGATATGAAAGGTTTGAACGGAAAGATTGAGTTAGCGATAAATGTCAAGGGAACAGTGTCAGATCCATTACTGCAAGGAGAGATCAATGTCTCCGAAGGCGAATTTTCAATGCCAAGGTATAATTTTCGCGCGGATAATATCAGGGGCAATATCCTGTTAAAAGGAAATTCAGCAAACATAAAATCTTTGACTGCAGAAATAAGAGGTAATGGACTGATCGAGTTAAGAGGGGTTGTCTTTTTTCAAGGGCGGGATATTGAATCCTTCGATCTGGCTGCTGATTTTGATAATCTTTATATTTACAAAAAAGATGCATACAAGGGCTTTCTTGAAGGACAGCTTGAATGGACAGGCAGACCAGATTCCGGCTTGTTGACCGGTGACGTATTAATAAAGGAAGCCCGGCATTATGATTACAGAGACATAATCCAGCTTCTATTAGCGAAAAAGAGGGAAGTCGAGACTGATAAGTTATTGGAGGATGAAAGCAAAAAAAATTTGGTAAATTTTTTTGACAGAACGAATGCGAATATCGGATTGGCCCTTGGTGAGGGGTTTTGGGTAAGGAGTCCATTTTATAATGCTACACTTACAGGAAATCTTTTGATTAAGGGTACCCTGAGCAATCCATGGCTTGATGGAGAAATTGAAGCTAAAGAAGGCGAGATCATCATCGGAAGCCAGAGGTTCAGCCTTGCTTCGGGTAAAATTAAATTGATGAATCCCGAATTGTCCGAACCAACCATAAACGCCCTTGCCCTAAAGGATATCAATAGCTACCGTCTCAGGCTTTCCGTATTCGGTCCTTTAAACAAACCTAATCTTCAATTCAGCTCTACTCCATATCTCTCTCAGCCGGAGATATTAAATATGGTGTTTTTTGGTTTAACAACGGAAGATGCCAGATGGGGAGAGGAACAGGGCGGCATCATTTCTTTGATGTTAAGCACGACCAGCAGCGTTTTGAGCGGCATACTGGGCGATGAGATCTCACATTATACAGGGTTGGATATGATGAGGCTCAATTACCTGCCTCAAGACCTATTCAGGCTCGATATCCTTAATGTCGAGCTTAAAGACGAAGGCGGAGAGGTGGAAAGGCTCACTGTAGGCAAAACTCTCTCAAAGAGACTCAAGATAAAATATTCACACCTCAAAGGTGAGGAACAGCGGGAGATTGCCGAGGCGGAATACATGATAACCGATCATCTTACCCTTATAGGTGCACAGGACGATCAGGGAGACTATTCATTGGACCTGAATATCGGATTTCCATTTTGAAAGAGGATGTTATTTTAGTGAAAAAGAGATATTCTCTCAAAATCCTTATTCTGTGTTTTTTCCTTTTTTTATCGTTTCCTTCGATAGCGCATGCAGAGTTGATTATAAGCGATATCAATATAATAGGAAATTTTCCTATCTTCGAGAAAGAGCTGCAAAGGGTCATAAATATTCGTATAGGCGAGGAATACAATCCTGATGTCGTTTCGGAAGTTGCAAAAAAGATCGAAAAAATCTATCAGGATGAAGGGTATGACAGTGCCAGGGTAGAACATACATTGGAGGAAGCAAAACCGGGGCTTGCCACCCTAAATTTCATTATTCATAAAGGGCAGAGAACAAAAATCAGGGAAATATCCATTTTTGACGACAGGAGCGGAAAAAAGCCTAATATCGAATTTCTATTGGGTTTTAGAAAAGGACTTGTCTTTAAAAGGAAAAAATTCAAGGCTCGTTTGGGAGCGATTGAAGAACAATTGGTTAGGATGGGTTACCTCCGGGCGGATATGAAATATGAGGAAGATCTGAAAGATCATGAAGTTTCTCTGAAGGTTTATGTTAATAGGGGACCCAAATTGAGTATAGAAATAAAAGGCAACAGGTATTTTACAAACGAAGAGATCCTTGAAACCTTAACCTTTTATGAAAACAGATTCTTTGATAATCTGGAGGCAGAAGAAAGCGTTGAGAGGATAACCGATCTTTATAAAGATAATGGTTTCATTGATACCGAAGTCAGTTTTTCCTGGAATAATACGGATCCTTTAGGAGACAGAAAGATAGTTTTTAATATTTCGGAGGGCAAAAGGACCTATTTAAAGGATATCATTTTTGAGCATAGCGGGTATTTAAAGAAAAAAAGGTTAAAACGGCAATTCCTTTCCATACGCTCCATATCCTTATTTCGATACCGCCCTTTTAAGGCCATAACATTTTCGAAAGATCTTGAAGCACTGGAGGCATTATATCGTTCCGAAGGTTTTCCCAATGTCAAAATAACCACTGAAACTGAAAGACGGGGTCAACTCATCAAAAACAGGATCATTATAAATGAAGGCGTCAGGATAATGGTCAGAACTATTTCATTTGATGGCAACAATGCTTTTTCTGATAGCAGACTTAAAAGTATTTTAAAAGTACAAGAAGGGGACCCTCTTCACCCAAAGGAGTTTCAGGATGACAGGAGACAATTGGCAATATTTTATGGGAATAAGGGATATCCATATATAAAAGTGTCTGTGGACATGGAAAAAAATGAAAAAAAAGGGTTTGCGGACATTCTTTATAAAATAAATGAAGGACCTTTTGTGAGTTTTGAAAAAATTGAAATTAAAAGAAATTTCAAAACAAAAGATAAGGTAATAAGATTAGCTACTTCGTTTAAACAAGGCGATCCCTTTAGTTATCAAAAGATTCTGGATACTCATACAAGGCTTTCCAGGTTAGGACTTTTTAGAAGTCTCAGTGTGGAGCCTAAGGGTATGGATACAATGTCAGAAAAAGTAGACTGTATAATCGAAGTGGAAGAAATGAAGACAGGCAAGGTAAATCTGGGTGGCGGCTTCAGCTCAAGGCTGGGATATAGAGGGTATTTGGAAATCAGAGAGGATAATCTTTGGGGCCGTGCCATCAGTGCAAGTTTCAAGGCAGACTTTACTGGCCTTGGTGGAAGCTCCCGAATAACGGAAGAAATCGGAAGATCGTCAAAATATGCTGTTACCTTCAGGGACCCGCTTCTAATCCCCAGACACAAAATAGAGGGAGAGGGCAGCGTATATACCTCCACGGAAGACCGCAGGGAATATCACACCCGGAGTAACGGGCTTGAATTTGGAATATGGAGGCCTTATAAAAGGAAGCTCAGAATCGGACTGATCTACCATATTGATCTGAACCGCCTGGACGATATCACTATAGATAAGGATGAAATACCGGAGGAATATGAGGAACATACCATTAGCGCCATAGGACCTACAATTATCTATGACTCGAGGGATAACTTTCTTGACCCGTATAAGGGCGTATACACAAACATAAACTGGGACCATGCGGGAAGGTGGATCATGGGCGATCAGGATTTCTATAAAATAAAAGCTGAATGCAGGACCTTTTTCCCCCTGAATTCAAGGCTTGTAATGGCCTTGAGCGTCAGGGGAGGATATATAGGCATTTATGGCAAGACCAGCAAGGTTCCTATTCAGGAGAGATTTTTTGCTGGAGGTGGTACTACAGTAAGGGGATTTAAAGAGGACTCAATTGGTCCGAAGGACGATGACACAGGCCTCCCTCTTGGTGGAAGGGTGTTCTGGATAAACAATCTGGAGTTTCGCTATCCAGTATATAAAAGTATAAAGGCTGTTATCTTTTATGATACAGGAAATGTTTGGGATTCGAGAAAGGAAGACAATTTTCCTGATCTCAGGCAGGGGGCGGGAATAGGTGTACGCTGGATAACCCCCATAGGCCCTGTGAGACTAGACTACGGCAGGGCAATCGATAGAAAACCAGGAGAAAGCCTGGGCAGATTTTACCTTAGCGTGGGACACGCATTTTAGAAAGGTTTAAAATCCAAATCCCGCATCCGGGTTACAGCAAGTTTACCGGGTCTACATCCACCTCTAATTTGATACTTTGAAAATCCTTTTCTAGTGCGAAGCCTTTGATTGCCTCACGAACCGAGAGATGGGCAATCCTGTAGTCAGCAGCCTTGAGCATAATCTGATATCTGTAATTACGTCTCAAACGGAATAAGGGGGCCATGGCGGGGCCAAGGACCCTTACCTCGTTTGGTTTTATTCTTGATTTTATCTCTTTGCTTATAAAGAGGGCTGCCCTGCGTGTTTTTTTTCTGTCAAGGCCCTTAATAGTAAGGCAGACTATCCTTGTAAAAGGCGGATAATTCAGACGTCTTCTGAATCCTATCTCACGGTTGTAAAAGTTTATATAATCGTGCCTGCTTGCAAAGTCAATACTATAATGACCGGGATAAAATGTCTGTACAAAGACCATTCCAGGATCATCCCCTCTGCCCGCCCTTCCCGCCACCTGGGTAATCATTTGAAAGACGCGCTCCGTGGATCTAAAATCAGGCAGATTAAGCGTATGATCAATTCCAACAACACCGACCATTATTACCCTGGGGAAGTCAAGTCCCTTTGTCACCATTTGTGTTCCCACAAGGATATCTGTTTCACCCCTTTCAACGCTATCCAGTATCCTGTAATGCGCCCCTTTGCGAGCGGTTGTATCCCTGTCCATTCTGGCAACCGACGCATTCGAAAAGATACCCTTTATCTCCTGCTCGATTTTCTGTGTCCCATGTCCCATATATTTCATTGGCGTTTCAGGGCAATGAGGGCAAGACGGGGGCGGGCCTTTCTGAAAATCACAATAATGACACCTGAGATAGTTATCCGTGGAATGATATGTAAGAGACACACTACAATTAGGACATTTGGGTACGTATCCGCATTTGGGACAAAGCAAAAAGGGAGAATAACCCCGTCTGTTTTGAAATATTAGTGTTTGTTTGCCTTTTTTAAGAGTATCATCAATGGCTTCTACAAACCTTTCCGAAAAAAGGTTTCTGCAATCATCCTGATTGTCCTTTGATTTGTATTCTTCCCTCATATCAATGATCCTGACTACAGGTGGAGGATGGGTGGTAACCCTTTCAGGAAGCGTCAGAAGACGGAATTTACCGGTCTTTGCATTATAATAACTTTCCAGGGACGGTGTTGCCGATCCGAGGCAGATCAGACATGAAGTCATTTTTGCCCTCATTATTGCGACGTCTCTCCCGTTGTATCGCGGTTGAGACTCCTGCTTATAAGAAGGATCATGCTCTTCATCACATATAATGACCCCGAGCCTGGATAATGGGGCAAAGACAGCGGATCGCGCTCCTATTACCACATGGGCAAGCCCCTCTCTGATTCGCAGCCACTCATCCAGTCTTTCTCCTTCGCTCAGATGGCTGTGAAGAATTGCAACCTTGTCAGCTAAGTAGTATTTAAACCTTTCAATCAACTGGTGGGTGATAGATATCTCAGGAACAAGCACAATGGCCTGAAGATTCTTCTGCAGCGCCCTCAATATAAGTCTCAGATATATCTCTGTCTTGCCGCTCCCTGTAACACCATGCAGAAGAAACGGAGTGAATCCTCCCTGATCGAGAGATGAAAAAAGGTGAGACAAGGCCCCCTCCTGATCAGGGGAAAGCTTGATCTCTTTAAATCTTTTTTGTTTATCCAGACCAATAAAAGGGTCCCGGAACTCCCTCTCCATGGAACGTATTAAAATGCCCTTGATCAGCATTTTATTTATTAATGGATAGGGGATATTTTGGTCCGGAAAGAGATCAGAAAGTGAAACCTTTCCACCTTTCAATAAAAGGGATCTAAGAATGTCGCACTGTCTCGGCGCTCTTTTACAATTGGAAGCGATATATTGTTGTATTTCATTTTCTTCAACCGCTATGGCAATATGTGCGATCCTTTTTTCCTTGCCCCTGGGACAAAAGCTATGAGCACCCGATTTGCTATGACTTAGCTCAGGTATGAGTCCCGTTGGAATTAAAGCCCTGATAGTCATCCCGATAGGGCAGAAATAGTAATCACTTATCCATTTTGCCATATCAAGAAGAGTAGGGTCCAAAACAGGGGCAGGATAGGGGAGGGCCAATATCTCTTTCAGATCGATTGTAAACTCCGGTTCATCTTCTTTTTGAAGATTGGTTTCAATAACAACACCAATCTCTTTCCTCTTTTTCAGAGGCACGTATACAAGATGGCCCGGCTTAATGGCGCCCGTCAATTCGGAAGGTACGAGATATGAAAATAGTGTGTCTTTTGGTATATTGAGTGCAATCTGGGCCACATATCTATGCATTTTTTAATTCTACATCAAATCAGAATTGCCGGTCATTATGATCTTTTTCAATCAAGCCCAATTTTTGATATTGGGCCTGAATCTTTTGCATATCTTCCCAAACGAGTTTTTTATCTTTCTGATTTCTGAGAAGATAGGCTGGGTGGAATGTGGGCATAACATAAATCCCGTGAAAGTGATGGAATTTTCCCCTGTTTTTGCTTATTGGCTCATTATTGCCAAGAATAGTATTAGTGGCGACAGAGCCCAGAGTACAGATGATCGAGGGCTGGATTGCCTGAATCTGTTGCAAAAGAAATGCTGCGCGATGTCATGATAGGGGTGCGCTCAAAAGGAAGGGCCATGATTGTCACAACTTTTTCCTCCCATCTGGCAAGGCTGAAAAGCATAGTTGAGTTTGGAAAAAAGCTGAACAGGAACATTGT
>JBLIRS010000072.1:0-12139 GCA_049472415.1 bacterium
ACACCATCCGTTAAGTTAAAGGATCAGACATGGGTCAGTGCTGTTGTAGCTCTTATGTTCCAATTTTTTTTCATTATAATTTATTATAAGCAGAACGGGTTGCAAGGAATTGACTTTCCTTTATCATTCAATTTGTTCAAGAAGCTGATTGTCAATATACAGAAGAAGCAGACTATCTGGATATACTATCCCTTCTTTATTTCTGTGGCGCTCTTTCTCTTCTGGACCTTTGATAAATCAGTGCTGACGCTGCTGTGGGTTATGGAGTCTTTCTCGATATTCATCCTGAGCATTATCCTGAAAGAGAGCCACTTTCGTTATGTTTCCATGGCTGCCCTGTCCGGCTGTCTGGTACGCCTGATATTCTTTGATCTCGCCCAGTCGAGCACTATCATTAGGGCGGTAGTTTTCCTTGGTGTTGGGCTGATAATGCTGTTAATGAATATCCTGTACAACAAATATCGTGATAGATTTGAAATGCCGTGAGTCGTAAGACCGTATATTTTATTATAATACTGCTCATCGGGGCAAGTATAATAGTACTTCTTATTATCAAGAAACCAAAGCCGCCCCTAAATGTCACCTTTGCGCCTGCATTTCAGCTTTTGGGAAAGACAACAAAGGCGTTTGACAGAGCGCTTTCGAGAACCATTCCGGTCAACAACCTGGACGAGAAGGAATATGGTAAGGCCATAATCCTCAGGTACAGAGATGAAGAAGACAACAAAGACATGGATTATCTGTACCTTAACGATCTGATGAATCATATCTTGCACTTAGCGAAAAAACCTTTCAATTACAGGATCTTTGTCATGCATACCCCGGAGCCCAATGCATTCGCACTTCCCGGTGGAGTCATCTTTATTACTGATGGCCTCTTGGCTATTATGAAGAGCGAGGCTGAGCTAACATTCATCATAGCGCATGAAATGGGGCACATAGAGCGTTCCCACTGTTTTGATGCCGTACGGTTCGAGCTCGCAACCAGAAAGATCGGTAGCGGATCTTTAGGAATGCTTGCAGACTTCGCCGTTAGCCTGATGTTCCGGCACTCCTTCAGCAAGACACAGGAGGATGAGGCAGATGAGTACGCCTATGAACTCATACTCAATACAGAGTATGACCCATTTGCTTCTGGAGACGCCTTCAAGCGGCTAATCGAGTATAAAAAAAGGTCTTCAGGAAAAAGAAGAGACAAGCATGTAAGCATCTTACGGGATTATTTCTCAGCGCATCCTCCCATCGTTCTTCGGTATGAGAAGTTCTTCGAAATGGCAAAACAGTGGTGGGCAAAGCATCCTGGAGAAAGGCGATACCGTGGTGAAGAGAACTTTAGGAGAAGAACGTGTTTCGATAAGGAGAAATTTGATAAAGAGTGGATTATGGGTGAAAAAGGTTAGCAGTTTTTCATCATTTCCAATCAAAGAAGAGCCTGGAAGGGAATGACCACTGTAACAATTAGAATCAGTGGGAACTTTAGCTGCACAATGGCAATAGGTTACATAACCTCCCGACAAACTGGACACCTGCTCAAAGCCTGATTGCTTCAGGATTCTGAAGGCAATATAGGAGCGAATACAAACCTGACAAATGATAATGATATGTCGATCCCTAGACAGCTCATTCATTCTCGAACGTATCTCATCTACCGGAATGTTGACTGCCTCAGGTATGCTTCCTCTCATAAATTCTTTTTGGGAACGTACCTCCATTAAAAAAGGATTCCGGATCTTTTCAATTTGATCATAGGTCACCATATTTATTAATCCCTTTAAGATATTGCTCCCTACAAAACCCGCCATATTCACCGGATCTTTCGCAGAGCCAGAAGGGGGCGCGTAGGATAATTCCAATTGTTCCAAATCATAAACAGTCATCCCGGCCCGAATAGCAGTAGCAATAACATCAATCCTTTTATCAACCCCGGCAGGGCCTATGCATTGAGCACCTAAAATTTTAATTGTTACTAAATTCATAATAATTGACAATAAATGATATAAGAAAATTCATCAGGCATATTTTGAAGGGACAGGATACATATTTTCAATAGAATCAATAAGTTTATTCAGGAACCTCGTCAGCGTAAGGATCATTGCCACTTTATCACTTACGGGCAAAACTTCATTCAACCCCTTCGCCAGATGGCCAATATGTATAACTCCGTTCAGGCAGTCCTTGCGGGGCCGGAGAGGGGATTCGAGATCAATCGATACCGACCCCGAGACGAGGGATACTCCTGTTGCCCTTCCATTAGAAGATATTCGGGGTGATGTTCGCCTTTCTTAATGATTTGATTATAAAATAAAAAATAGGCGAAAGTTTATCTAATACAAATGCAAAAAGAATAAATTAAACTTGACAAAATTTGGTTATTTGGTATAATTGTAAACAGATAATATACATATTTTTAAAGGGAAAAAATTTTTTAGGTTCAATGAACTGATTGGTGTAAATACGCTTACGAAGTATAGATATCTTTTATACTAAAAGTAGCATGTATCAACCAGGATGGAGAACAGGGTTGCCAGATTTATTACAAACTGGAGGTTACATATATTTTAACCTTTGTTCACTGCGCAGAGTCCGACATGTGAATCAATGTAGAAGAGCATCTAAAATTGGTGAAATTATATATTTTTTGAAAATATTTGGCTAAATGGTCAATTTATCAATTATATAATACAATAATATTGTTATTGTTTAACACAAATAATTGGATACTATTGATGCCGGTATGCCAATAAAGCTTCTGTTTTAATGGCCATTTCCATGGCCGCTTGTTTCCTGATTTTATATTTTGGATTTCCTGAAATATCATAGATTTTTTCAGGAACTCGTATAAAGGGGGTGCAAATATGAATTCTATGCAGTTAATTTATTTTTATTTTTTAAGTAACCATTATTAGTGATTTTTATAAAGGAGTGATATGAATATGAATACCGGAAGAATTATCTATAATCTATTTGTTTCCTTGGGACTTTTGGTTATCATGTTTTTTATCTTTGCTTCTATTGTTCAAGCCCAATATTGGACAGCCCTACCGCCTTATAACACTCTGTGGCCATTATGGTCTCCTGCTCTCTCTCCAGTGGACACTGTTACAGGTCTTCCAACTCCCATTGTGAACAACCTCAGCCCAACCGTGGTTCTGCCTGTACAACCAGGTTTGACAAAGGCTCCAGGCTGGGGCTATCCATGGCTTCTCTACAATACACCAACGGGATTGGGATATTTTGATCAGGTCTACGGATTTAATATGTGGCCGCCATTACAATTGACATTTCCACTGACTCTGGGAATTGGATTTCAATTTAGTCCTCCGACCCCGTTTATCTGGGGGCAGCAGTATGTACCGCAGGCCAACTTACTCTATGCTTCCTTGTATAATCTTGATCCGGCGGCGGTTAGCTTGCTGTTGACCCCGGCTGCTATCTGGGGGTTGTAAAAAACCAAAGTCCGAAGGTGATTATATATTGGGGCGATCCTCAAAGACTCATGGGGATCGCCCCATTTAACATTTTTTCTTGCTATAGATTTACAGATAGCAGAATCCAATAGGTGTGCTAGTGATGTAAGTTTCAGCGTTGGATTCTTCATAGCTATTATCTCTCTGATAGCCGATTCAGTTTCGTTGACAAATTATTTCCCGTGTTGACCGATCAACCGAGTGTATCGAGTTCTTTCTGTTCACTGAAGGCACTTTTTCTTATGAAGGGAAAAATAATATTCGCATTTAAAAAGCCGATTCTTCTTAGAGTTTTCTGTTCCTGTCTTGACTTGAAATATTACTAAATTGTAACTATTACATCATTTTATTTTGTCTTTGAATAGCAATCACTTCGTTGTTAACCCGAACATCAATATAAAACCGGGAAAAAACAGAGAGCTGCGCTTTTTAATCTTTCCGGAAATGTGATAGGGAAGACCACAATAGGCAAAAGAAATATAATCGCCTGTCTCAAACAGCACAATGTTTGCCTTCTCATTCAATCGTTTTAATCGAGCTGTAATGGATACGTTTAATGAATTGCTATTGAGGTCTTTTTACTCATAGAAAAATGTTATAATTATAAAAATCCTGAAAAATGGAATTCGGACCTTGGTCAAAAAACTGTCAAGGAATGAACTTAAAAGTCCCTGCTTAGTATCGAGGAATATGGGCGATATATTTAAACTTACATCTTTTGTCAAGCCTTACTGGAAGCGCTCGCTTGCAGCTCTTCTCTTTCTAACGGGGCTTGTGTTCATGGATCTTTCCATCCCCAGATTAATACAAAGGATCATTGACCAGGGGATCAAACAGCAGAACCAGTCGGTCGTGATCCACACGGCCCTGTTGATGCTTGGCATCTCAGCGCTGAGCACCATCTTCGCGCTCGGCAACAACATGCTCTCAGTGCAGGTTGGCGAAAGTGTGGCGCGTGATCTGAGGGAAGCGCTTTTTCTCAAAATCCATACCTTTTCATATGGCGATCTGGATAAGCAAAAAACCGGACAACTAATGGTGCGCCTGACCAGCGACACGATCGCCCTCCAGCGGCTAACCCAGGTTTCTTTGCGTATCGGCACCCGCGCACCGCTCCTGATGATAGGCAGTCTGATACTTATGTTCGCCACCAGCAGAAGTCTGTCTCTTATCCTGCTCCCGGTCTTGCTGATCACATCAGGGATTATCGTGTTTTTCATTGACAAAATGGAGCCTCTCTTTCTATCAGTCCAGCAAAAACTGGACAGGCTCAACACCGTTTTACAGGAGTACATAGCAGGTGTTCGTCTGGTCAAGGCCTTTGTGCGCGCCGATTTCGAAGGGGAACGCTTTGAGGCGGCAAACGAAGAGTATACAGACAAATCGATCAGGGTTATGCAGTTCATGTCCAGTATGTCTCCGGCATTGACCATCTTTGTGAATATCGGCATTGTGACCGTCATCTGGGCCGGCGGACTGCAAGCCATCCGGGGAACTCTTACAGTCGGGCAGATTGTGGCCTTCACCAACTACCTGATGACTACCATGACACCCCTCATTTTAATGACCATGCTTTCCAATGTATGGGCGGGTGGAATCGCATCGGCCCAGCGCGTTCGTGAGATCCTCGAAACCGTTCCCGAGGTCCTGGATGAACCCGATACAGAAATCTTAACGGAGCAGATACAGGGAAGGATTGTCTTCGAAAACGTCTCCTTTCACTATAACAACAATGGCGGCCAGGAGGTCCTGAACGGTATAGATCTTGTGGCTGAACCGGGGAAAACAACGGCCATTCTTGGCGCTACGGGATCAGGAAAATCTTCGCTGGTCAATCTGGTCCCCAGATTTTACGATGTCTCGTCCGGCAGGATCTTGATAGACGGGACCGATATCCGCCATATCAAGCAGGACTCCCTGCTCGCCATGATCGGGATCGTGCCCCAGGAATCCATACTCTTCTCAGGCAGTGTGCGTGACAACATCAGCTACGGCCGCCCTGATGCAAGCGACGATGAGGTCATCGCAGCGGCAAAGGCAGCCCAGACGCACGACTTTATCATGGAGCTTTCCCGTGGATATGACACCCACATCGAGGAGCGAGGCACAAACCTCTCTGGAGGGCAGAGACAGCGCATTGCCATTGCACGTGCGTTGCTGCTCAATCCCAGGATACTGATCCTGGACGACAGCACCAGCTCGGTGGACACAGAGACCGAGACAAGGATACAGGACGCCCTGGATGCGCGCATGCGCCAGCACACCTGTCTGGTGGTGGCTCAACGTATCAGCACTGTACTGAAGGCGGACAAGATCGTGGTAATTGATAAGGGACGTATCGTATCCGAAGGGACGCATAAGGAGCTGATGAGATCAAGCCGGATCTATCAGGAGATCTATGAATCACAGTTGGGGGACGGGATTAACCCGGATGAACCCGCATCAGGAAGTTCAAGGGGTGGAGAGAAATGACAGACCATACCGCAGGCCATGGAACCGGAAATGTCCGCTCAATAATGCAGCCCCGCAGGCCTGCCGATCCCGGCAGGATCGAAAAGGCCAGGAATCCCCGCAATGCATTGATCAGGCTCTTCCCCTATCTCAACCCTTACAGGCCCGCCATGGCAATGGTATTGGTTTTTGTTGTGATTTACGTCCTACTGGGGCTTATCGGCCCTTATCTGATGGGGGTTGCCATTGACCACTATATCTCGGTAAAAGAAGCGGCCGGACTGGCCTTGATCGCCCTCCTTATGCTTGCCGTATATTTTTTAAACAACCTGTTTCAGACCATAGCAAACTGGGTCATGGCAGGGATATCCCAGAAGGCACTCAAGCAGATGCGCCACGACCTGTTCCTGCACCTGCAGGCCCTTTCTCTTTCCTTCTTCGACCGCAACCCTCCGGGGGAATTGATGAGCCGGCTGACCAACGATATAGACGCCATAAACCAGGCAGTTTCCCAGAATGTCATCGCCCTTATTGCCAGCGTGCTTTCCATGGTTGGGATAGTGGCGGCCATGTTCGTGCTAAATGTGTGGCTGGCCCTTGTTACCATTTTAATCGTACCTCTGATGTTCTCATTTACCGAGTTTGTTGCCCGTTATACCCGAAAAGGCTTCCGGGAATTGCAGAAACATCTGGGGGTGCTTAACGGGGTCATGGAGGAATCCATCAGCGGTCAAAAGGTGGTCAAGGCCTTCCGCAGAAACGAATCCGTGATCGAGACCTTTCGCTTGCACAACCAGAAGGTATTCGAGGCAGGTGTATACGCCAATACCTATGCCCTGCTCCTTATGCCGCTTACGAGCGTCCTGGGAAATCTCTTCGTGATTCTTCTGGCCGGTTTCGGCGGCTGGCTGGCGCTCAGGAATCTCGTAAGCATTGGGATCATTGCCACCTTTATCACCTACGGGCAAAATTTCATTCAACCCCTCCGGCAGTTGGCCAATATGTACAACTCCGTTCAGGCCGCCCTCGCGGGATCGGAGAGGGTATTCGAGATCATCGACTCCGATCCCGAGGTGCGGGATGCCCCGGATGCCCTCCCCCTAAAAGACATCCGGGGTGATGTTCGCTTCGATCATGTAAGTTTCGGTTACAGGTCTGACACGGTCGTGATCAGGGACATGTCCCTGGAAGCAGAGGCCGGAAAGATCATTGCCCTGGTCGGACCAACCGGTGCAGGAAAGACGACCATTATCAATCTTCTGACCCGTTTCTACGATGTGGACACGGGAGCTATCAGCATAGACGGCAGGGATATACGTGAATACAGAAAGGCGGACCTGCGCCGCAGGATCGGGCTGGTATTGCAGGACACCTTCCTCTTTTCCGACACGGTTATGGAGAATATCCGTTACGGAAGGCTGGATGCAACCGATGAAGAGGTTATGCGTGCAGCCCGGATGGCAGATGCCGATCATTTCATCCGGCAGTTGTCCCACGGCTATCAGACACAACTCTCCGAGCGTGCAGGCAACCTCAGCCAGGGGCAAAGGCAGCTCCTTGCCATAGCCCGCGCCATCCTGGCAGATCCCGGCATATTGATCCTGGATGAAGCCACAAGCAGTGTGGATACCCGCACCGAAGCACATATCCAGAAGGCGCTTTTGAGGCTCATGGAAGGGAGGACCAGCTTTGTCATCGCCCACCGCCTCAGAACGATACGGGATGCCAACCAGGTGCTGGTAATAAACAACGGTGAGATTATCGAAAAGGGGACGCACCGGGAGCTTATGGACCGGCAGGGTTTTTACTACAATCTATACATCAGCCAGTTTAAGGGGCAGCCTGCATAGGGGAGGTTGGTACTTAGAAGACATTCTCTTTAACTATTTGTTTTGACAAAAATTAAAATTCTTTCTATACTTTTAACCAGATAAAGTAATTGATTACTTCGCCTTATCGGATGTTGCCTAAAATGCCTGCGGAACAATCGAAGGGATAATAAAGATCCTCAAACCGAGCCTTTTTGGGGGAGGTAGATTTATGGAGATTCACGAACTCGTTATTGAGATGAAACAGCTTGAGCGCCGTTTGACCCTATATGAGGAGAAGTATGGCGTCCTCAGCGAAGACTTTTATGCCGCGCTTATGACTGGCAAACTGGCTCAGTATGATGAGTACGACGAAACCCGTGCCGACTTCAGCCGGTGGAAAGGTATATATGAAACGTGGCTCCGTCGCAAAAAAAGCTATACAGCCCAGATCAAGCAACGCGAGTTGATAGAGGCATTGCGCGTTCAACCGGCGTACTGATAATGAGCCGCAATCCTATTAAGTCACTGGCCAATTACAGCCGCTTTGTGGCTGAAGTGACGGATCATCCCATTGTGCGACGCTCTACGCTAGCGGTTTGGTCTGACAGTCCATTTACCGGAACGGCGGAAGGAGAGGTCTGGTTTTCGGGTGGCATCCGATTACGCATACGTGAAGAACTGGACTTCGAAGCTGGATTAATCACGGCTTATGGGTATGAAGTATATCGGGATGATGAGCGGTTATATTGGTATGATGATTATCCCCATCCGAGCGATTTGACTTTAGCTTCGACACATCCTCACCACAAGCATGTGCCGCCCAATATCAAAAAACATCGCGTCCCTGCACCAGAGATGAGTTTTACACGACCAAATCTGCCTGTTCTTTTTCGAGAAATTGAGGAATTGATAAGCCAAAAGTCGCCCTGATTTTTTTTGCTCCGGCCCGGTCCACGCTAATTAGGGTATGTATCCCATTTGGCCTGAAAAGAGGTTAACATTTTGTAAGGCATCCACTGCTGAATTAAGTATAGTCAATAAGAATTTATATTTGAAAAGAAGGGTCATGCCTCAGAATGAAAATAACGTCATCTATTATATCTGATTGGGCAGCAACAAGGGAAGCTCAGGCCTCTTTGCCTGGACTTATAAGAAGGCTTGTTTACACAGCAGGCCCACCCTCTCAAATCGATTTTCCCGCTGAAGATTCAATCAGTTTACCCGGGTGGGATGGGGAGGTCACGAGCGAATGTGGCAGCCCATGGGTTCCCTGTGGAAAATCCTATTGGGAGTGCAGTTGCTATGCATGGGTTACGGAAAAAGCGCATAAAGACTACGACAAGCGCACGAAAAAGACGCATGAAGAAATACGTTCGAAATCAACCATCGTTATCCTCTCAGCACGCAAGTGGAGTCGGAAGAAAAAGTGGCTTGATACAAAAAGGGCAGCTAAAGAATGGGCCGGGGTTCGCGCCTACGATGCAGACGATCTTGAACAATGGCTGGAACAGAGCCCAGCCATTTTATTGCAATTTGCGGAAGAACTCGGACTCATGGGTGAAGGGGTTGAGAGCATCACAAGATACTGGGAGGATTGGTCTCAGCAGTCTAACCCACCAATATCGACTGGGGCATTTTTTATAGACCGTGAAAACACCCGCGAAAGGTTTATCACAGAACTCCGGCGCCGGCTGGAGAACAGTCAGATGGCATACTACCCAATCAAGGCGGATAGTGTTTCCGAGGCCACTTTATTTGTATGTGCTGCTCTTATGGCGCATCCTGATCTCGCTGATGCAGGCATTGTCGTTACTGAATCGAGAGGTTGGCGTTTTGTGCAGCAGAATCCCGCTCTCAGGGTGGCAGTGGCCGCACGACCTGAGATCGCTAAGAATCCTGCGAACCGTAATGGCCTTATCCTGATCATCCCTTACGCTGCTGACGATATGGCTGGTCACTACAGAGTGAGTGTTGGACTCGATGTCCATACTGATCTGGTGCTCAAAAGGCCCCGGATTAATCAGTTTGAAAAGGCACTGATGTCTATTGGCATTGACGATGCAGATGCCAGGCGACTCGCCTTGAGCACCGGCCGCTCGTGGCCAGTATTCCGGCGCCAATACGCAAAGAATCCTGCGATCCGCAGGCCGGCATGGCTTGACACAGACCAGGCAAGCGTCCTCTCGTCACTCTGCCTGCTCGGTGGATGGTCGGCAGATAAGAAAGCGGATCAGGAGATAGTGAAGCAGCTATCAGGTCGAGCGTACGAAGAGGTTGAAAGGGATCTTGGCTATCTCGCCCTGCTTGATGATGCGCCGGTCATTAGAATCAAAGATGTGTGGAAGGCCAAATCATCCCTCGAACTTCTTGACCTCTTTGGCGACCGGATCACCCGGGGCGAACTTGACCGATTTTTCGAGATTGCCCGTCAGATCCTGTTCGCACCGGACCCCGAGCTTGAGTTACCCGACGAGAAGCGTTACGCCGCTCAGATCTACGGCAAGGTAAGGCCTCAATCCAGCATTCTCATCCAGGCGATATGCGATACCCTGGTTAAACTTGCAGTCCGGGGGCCGCATGTGTCCGCACTCTCTACAGCCAATATCGAAGACCGGATTACAGCCTTCGTGCACGAGCTTCTTCACGATGCTGATGACACGCGCTGGCTGTCGATCTCTTCTTTCCTTCCTTCCCTGGCTGAGGCTGCTCCGGATGCTTTTTTGAATGCAGTTGAGATGAGCCTTGCCAGACCTGATGTGCCGGTAACGCGCCTGATCAGTGAAACAAGATGCTCAAGCCTAATGGGTCGATGCTGGCATGCCGGTTTGTTATGGGCGCTCGAAATCCTCGCATGGTCGCCCGCTCGCTTGACACGTGTGGCGCTGGTCCTCGCACGGCTTACCCGCATTGAGATAAAAGACGGCAATACTCCCCATGCAAGTCTGGTCAATATCTTTCGGTCATGGTGTCCCCAGACGGCTGCGAACATTGATCAGCGTATCGCGGTTCTTGATACGGTGATTACCAGGGAGCCGGATGCGGCCTTCGATATGCTCGACAGTCTTGTGTATATCGGTAATGACAGTGCCATACCCTCTGCCCGTCCAATTTGGCGCGATGATGATGCTGGTGCAGGGTACGGTGTTAGAAACGGTGAGCGGCGTAAAATGCTCCAAGAAGCAGCCAATCGTCTCATCGCATGTTCCGAAGGTCATCCTCAGCGGATAGCCCGCCTGATCGAAAAGAGCTTAATCTTCGATGAGGCTCGGGTCAATGGGATTCTTACACTAGCAGAAAGGGTTGCAAAATCGTCGGCCTCGGACGAGGATAAAGAAGTCATCCGAGCCGCCCTGCGGAAGAAAATCCACTGGCACAGGAACTACGATGAGGCACGTGGCAAGGCGATCGAGAATAAGCTGCGAGCTATGGAAGATATCTACGAGAGGATCTCTCCCAGAGATCCAGTGGTCCGATATCGCTGGCTCTTTGCCGGCGGCCGGGATGAAATCCCTGTCTGCGTCCGTAACGATTATAAGAAGCAAGAGGAACTCATGGACTCTCAGCGTTTAGATGCACTTCGGGAGATACATGCTGAACGGGGGATGAAAGGAATAGAGCAACTCGCCGCTGCTTGTGCCAATGAGCCCAATATAGGCATTGTGCTCGCGAAGCTGGAGGTCAACATAATTGACCTTTCGGAGTGGATTGTGGAGAGAGGAGGCGATTTCTCCTCTCGCGAGCCGCTGTTTATGACCATTCGCGCTTTACTATGCGCATTGCCCGCTCCACGTTCCACGGAGCTTATTAATAAGGTGCTGGAGGAGGGTAAGGAGAAGGGGTGGGATACAGGGAAGACGGCTCGTTTTCTGGTGCTTGCCCGTGAAGAGAGGGCAACCTGGGAGATAGTGACATCGTGCGGCCCTGATGCTGAGAAAGCCTATTGGTCTATGACCTCTCCTGGATACTGGCTGCGAAGGGACGAGGCTGATTTAGAGGTCGCCCTTCACCGGTTGCTCGATGCAGACCGCCCTCGGACAGCGCTGACGGCCTGTATTCCCCTTTTGAAAAAGGTGGACGCCGGGCTCCTTACCGAAATGCTTGAACTAATGCTCAAGGGCAAGAAGCCGGAAGGACCACTGATTGAATCCCGGCATATTCGTAGTGCTGTTGCAAGGTTAGAGGCATCAGGAGCAATCGATAGAGATCGACTCGTTCGACTGGAGTTTGGTCTAATTCCGATGCTCGGTTTCAAAGGCGAGCAGTGCGCCAAGTCGTTTTATGACGCAATAATGTCCAACCCGAGGATCTTTACCGAACTGCTCTGCATTCGTTATAAGCCGGCAAGTGGCAAGCGGGAGGAACCTTTGTCTGAGGAAATGAAGGCTGCTGCAGAGATCGTGAGGCGTATTC
>JBLIRS010000073.1:0-12092 GCA_049472415.1 bacterium
GCGCCAGTGAATGCTCCTCGCACGTGTCCAAACAGCTCGCTCTCCGCGAGATTGGGGGGAAGAGCCGTGCAGTCGCAGACCTCGAAGGGCCCCGAGGCGCGCGGTGAATGCAGGTGAATCTCCTTGGCGATCAACTCCTTGCCGACCCCGGATTCACCTGTAATAAGGACCGGTTCCGATCCTTTTCCGATTGCTTCTATATATTGAAATATAGAAAGCATATTGTTATTTTTAGTGATGATGGAGGAGAAGGCTTCGGTATTCTCTAAATTGCGATTTAACACCTGTTCCTTTAATCTCCGGATTTCCCATTTTAACTTCAGATTATCAATGGTTTTTTGAATAACGCTGAAAAAAAGATTTTCATCTATTGGTTTGGTCAGGTAATCATATGCACCCATCTTCATACATTCTACCGCTGTTTTTACGTCATTCAGGCCGGTAATCACGATTACAGGAATCTCCGGGAAGTCCTCAACGATTTCTTTCAGCAGGTCTTCTCCCCGAAGATTTGGCATAATAAGATCTAAAAGGACAATGGAAGGCTCCCTTTTTAAAAGCAATGGGATCGCCTGGCTACTGTCCTGGCAAACCGTAATATTATTAATCCCTTTAAACCTCAGCAATGCCTCGATGTTTATCAGGGAATCGATTTCATCATCAATGACAAAAATCGGCTGGCAAGGGTGAGTTATTGCTTCATACTGCAAATTTTCTTTCATTGTAATAGATCTCTGATCTTATGTCTGCAATTTATCTTAAAATAATCCGTACTTTTCTTGATAAAACGAAACCAGGAAAAAGGTTGATTCAACGTTTTTTTAATCTTAATAGATTCAGTGATATCCTCGGTCCTTTTTTTAAAAAGTACCTCAAGTGATCCACAACAAGTTAAATATTTTTAGATGCATTTATAATGCCTGAAAAAATAAGGAAACATCTCTTTCATTTCGGAATAGTAATATCCATCAAGCTGAAAATCCCCGTTTTCCTCAGGAAAACAGTCAAGGATATATTTAATGTTTTGATTGGATAGGGATAGGGTGTGTTTTTTAACAGTGCGTATCCTTTTGCTAAATTTGCAGTGTTAATATTAACTAATATTAACACTGCAAACGCCTAAAGGTTTATATTTTCCACCCGCTCTCCGTTTACCCAGACGGTATATGACCCGCCGGTAAAACTTCCCAGGGATATGGTCTCATCAAAGGGCTCCAATAATGTAGCACAACTCAAATTAGGGTTTTCCAGGGAATAAAGCTCCACATTTATACGGTCCTGACTATTCGGCCCTGATACCACAGCACGCAATTCATGGCATGGTGTGGGAAGATTGCCCTTCAATTGCAGTCTTACCTGCATCGGATAGCTTTCCAGCACGTAAAGCTGGGTCTCATTCAGATAGACAGGGCCGCGGTTAAGATTTTCGTCACCAGGCTTAGGATCAAGGGAATTCTGAGCCGGAGGGAGGGGATCGTCCGAACTGACCGGTGTGTTATAAAATCCTTGCGCAGGGAAGAAAGGCATTCCAAAAACACCGGGGTAAAAGCTGCCATAATTACGGCCATATCCGGCATAACCCTGGCCAAGTCCTGTATAACTCTGGCCAAGTCCTGAAAAATAGGAACCGGGAAACAGGTTATTTCTGCCGAACAGACTATAATTTGAGCCGAAACCGGGATTATAGCCGCTTGAAAATCCGCCATAACCGGCGGAAATTCCATAACCAGGATTAAAGCCGGTGCTATAACCGCCGGTGCCGAAACCATATCTGCCTAATGTTCCGTAGCTGAGCCCTGAACCAGGATTAAAAAAATTGGTATTAAAACCTGTATTACTGGCATTATAGCCTGTAATATATGAATTATATGGGAAAGGATTGCTGAAATTTGTCGTCATAAAAGGAGAATTCCATGTTCCGCTTAAAAATTCACCACCATAATACGAATACGCGGTTTTTCCGAAGACTCCACAGAAAAGAAAGGATATCAATAAAATAAAAAGGATAATAAGTTCTTCTTTTTTCTCCTTAAAGATAATGCTTTCTTTGAACGTCTTAAACATAATATCTTCACCCCCCTTGATGAATATTGGAAAAATATTTATTCAAAGAGATCGCTATTACATTTATATATATTTATGACGGCTCAAACAAAAAAAGCTTATATCCCTACTTAAGAAAATCCAGGATTGCTTGTTTAAAAAGGAAGAAATCATCGAGATGCCTTTTAAGGCTTTTCCCTTTGTCAATCCTCCGAACAAATAAGCAAAAATTATCTTTGGATTTTCCCTCAGATAGGCCTCTGACTTGTGCAGCAATTTCATTATCTTTTCCGGAAGTTTCTGATATTTTATCATGACATTTTTCTTTGTATCTTTTTAATTTATATTATTCTATCATGAAAAGGAGAGATACCGCGACCTACCCTTCTTGGCAAAATCTCTGCGTGACAATTTTTCCCTTGCCAGCTTTGCCGGCAACTTTCCAATAATATCCCGTGCCGCGACGACACCGGATGTGGAAGCCTGGATAAGCCCTCGGCTTATCCCTGCCCCGTCCCCTACAGTATATAATGATCTTATCTTTGTCTCAAAGGAAGATTTAAGCTCAAGCCTGATGGAATAAAATTTCACCTCTACGCCATAAAGCAATGTGTCTGGTGAATCGACACCCGGCATTAGATTATCAAGCGTTTCGATCATCTCCAGAATATTCTTTAAAAAACGGTAAGGAAGCACCAGGGCCAGGTCCCCCGGGGTCGTATCCAGCAATGTGGGCTCAACAGCCCCCTTCTCTATTCGTTCAGGTGTGGAACGTCTTCCTTTCTTTAAATCGCCAAGCCTCTGGAGTATGATTCCCGAGCCCAGAAGATTAGCAAGCTCGGCAATCCTCTGCCCATAGGTGATAGGTTCCGAAAAGGGTTCCGTAAAGGTCATTTTTACAAGTAAAGCGAAATTCGTATTTTTGGTCCTCTTCTCATTAAAGCTATGCCCGTTGACGGTGAACAGGCCGTTATAATTCTCCCTGACCACCTCCCCGTGAGGGCACATACAAAAGGTCCTGACTTCATCGTTAAAGTATTTGGTCCTGAATATGAGCTTTGACTCAAAAAGCACATCCGTGAGCATCTGAGTTGCGGCGGCCGGTACTTCCACCCTGACCCCTATGTCCACAGGATTGATCATCTGTGGCAATCCAAGCCTGTTTGACTCCTTGGATAGCCACTTGGAGCCCTCCCTTCCCACAGCTATTATTACATTGTTGGCCTTCATCTCTCTGCCGTCAGTCAACCGGACACCCGCGGCACGGCCGTTTTCAACAATGATTTCCTCAACCCTGGCATTAAATTTAATACGCACCCTGCCGGAAAGCTCTTCAAACAAACCCTGAAGCACCCTATAGCAGTTTTCCGTGCCCAGGTGCCTGATCGGATAGTTTAAAAGCTTCATATCAACCTTCGCGGCCCGCACAGAGAAATCCTTTATTTTTTCTTCATCCTGCCCAAAAACCTTATCCGGCGCGCCATGAGATACATATATCCGGTCGACATACGAGATCAGGTCCCTTAAATCCTCCTCTTTTATATACTCATTCAGATAACCGCCAACCAGCGTGGTCAGGTTAAGCTTCCCGTCACTGAATGCCCCCGCTCCTCCCCATCCGCAAAGAAGCGCGCATTCCGGACATTCCACACAATTTTGTTTATAAAGCCTTATAGGACAGCGCCGTTTCTCAAGAGCATTTCCCTTGTCCAGCATAAGGACCTTCATCCCGCTATTAAGGGCAATCTCACGCGCCGCGAATATACCGGCAGGGCCGCTTCCAACTATAATAACGTCGTACATTTTTTCCTGTTCCCTTAAACCTTATTTAATTATGATCTTTGGTTATAACTTTAAAAATACCGATGTCCCAGCATTCTAATATCTTAACCACGTAAAGGCAAATCCCTTTCTTTGAAAATTAACCGTAATCTCTGCGTTCTCTGTGGCAATATTTTAACCATTAAAAACCTATTTTTTCATGTATGGGTCCAGTGCGTCACGAAGTCCATCACCTATGAAATTAAAGGCCATAACCGTAATAAGAATTGCCACGCCAGGCATAATCGCGACCCATGGTGCTGAAAATAGATGCTCCTTCCCCCTGGACACCAGCAATCCCCAACTGGGGGTCGGGGGTTGAGCACCCACTCCCAGAAAGCTCAGGCAGGCTTCATACATGATCGCTTCGGGAATGCTCAGGGAAAAAAGGACAATAAGAGCAGGCAGACAGTTCGGCAGTATATGCCTTAACATAATCCGGTTTCCCTTGACCCCTATGGCCCTTGCTGCCTCAACAAACTCCTTTTCCTTCAGCGACAGGGTCTGCGACCGGACAACCCTGGCGATTCCGGCCCATCCCACAAGGCTTATGGCAATGAATATGTTGAAGAGATTGGGCCCCAGCGTATACATGACCACCATGGCAAGAATCAGGGAAGGAAAGGCAAGCATGACATCCGCTAACCGCATAATAATGAAGTCCGTTTTCCCCCCGCAATAGCCACTGGTGATCCCCATAACGGCCCCGATAAGCAGAGAGAAAAGGCTGGGGACAAGACCAAGCACCAGAGATATCCTCGTTCCGTATATAATACGGGTCAAAAGGTCCCGGCCGAATTTGTCTGTGCCGAGCCAATATTTGGCAGAGGGAGATAAAAGCTGTTTGTTGAGGTCCATGGCATAGGGATCGTGAGGTGTTATAAAAGGTGCAAACACCGCGATAAAGATTAGAAAAAGGACTATACCAAGTCCCGCCATCGCCATCCTGTGCTTTTTAAATTCATTTTTAAGCTCCCGGAGGAAGCTCGCTTTCTTTTGTTTTTTCGGGATGTCTGATTCTATCTTTTCCGATTCCATATCCATAGGGTAATGATTTCATCCATAGGTTAATTACTTTTTATTGATCAGCCGGACTTCATCTCGTAACGTATCCTTGGATCCAGAAAGGAATATAGGATATCCGCGATAAGGTTTCCGATGATTACGATGACGGTTGCAAAGAGAACCGCCCCCTGCAGCAGGGGCATATCACGGCTTTGAATGGCATCGACCGCGATCCTCCCTACACCCGGAATACCAAAGACACTCTCAGTTATTACCGCGCCGGAAAGAAGGCTTGCCACCTGAATGGCCATAATGGTGACCACAGGCAGAAGAGAATTCTTCAGGGCATGCCTTATAATGACCGAAAGCTCCCTCAGACCCTTTGCACGCGCAGTCTGGATATAGTCCTTGCGCATCACCTCGAGCAGACTCGATCTGGTCAAGCGGGCAATGACGCCTGCCGAGTACCAGCCCAGAACAATGGCAGGCATAATGACGTATCTGGCTCCGTAGAAACCGGATACAGGCAGCCAGCCAAGCTTGAGGGCGAAGATATATTGCATGAGCAGCGCAGACCAGAATACAGGCACGGACACGCCAAGCAATGAAAATCCCATAAAAAGATGATCGGTGAAGGAATATTGTTTAACCGCGGAAAGGATACCCGCGGGGATGCCAATGAGCCAGGAAAAAAGTGCGGCAGCCAGGGCCAGTATAAGAGTATTGGGAAAGGACTGCATTATAAGGCTGTTGACAGGCCGGTTGAGCTTGTAAGAAACCCCGAAATCGCCTTGCACGGCCCCAGCCACAAACCGGAAATACCGGACGATCATCGGATCGTCCAGGTGCATCTGTGTCCGAACCCGTTCAACCACATCCGGGCTGATGTGCTCTTTCATCATCAATGCCACAGGATCACCGGGAATCACATTCAGCATGACAAAGAGGACAAAGGTTACCCCGATCAATACGGGAACGGAAAAAACGGTACGCTTAAGAATATGTCCCAACATGCTCCCCTGATCCCATCATTCCATATCCATCCGGTAGTATGGCATATCGCTCCAGCCGTTCCAGGGTACCATGAAATTCCTGACGCGGGGCTGGACCACATAGGTATGATCCAGACTGAAAAGGGGAACCCAGGCAGCGTCCTCATGAACAATCACCTTTTCCAGTTCCCTGTATACATTGCAGCGTTCAGCAGGATCACGCAGCCTCCTGGCCCGGTTCAATGCCTCAAAGACCTTTGGATTATTGTTATTTAAAGACCGAACCACCGTTCCCTGTTCCGCAAAAAACGTATAGAAAAAGTTGTCCGGATCATTGAAATCCGCGGACCAGGATTGCAGATAGCTTGCAACTTTACCCTGTTTACGGGTCGCGTAATAAGCTGCCTGATCCATCTGCTCGATCCTGATATGGAATCCTGCTTCCTTTGCCATGGCCTGAACCACCTCATTGATATCAAAGAACTTCGGCTGCCAGCCGCTGACCTGGACAAGGGTCATATGGATACCATCCGGATGACCCGCCTCGGCAAGCAGTGCCTTTGCCCCGGCAGGATTATATTCAATATGTTCCTTATCAGGGTTAAAGCAGATAAGTCCTCGCGGCATAACACCATCTTCGAGCTTTCCCCTGCCGTAAAACATCTTCTCCAGAATGATCTTCCTGTCTATTGCCATCTGAAAGGCCTTCCGTACCCGCACGTCATCGAAGGGTTTTATCTTCTGATTGATGCTGTAATAAAAGATGCCGACTCTGGGTCCGCTCCTGATCCGGTCCTTCCATCTCTCATTATTATAAAAATATTCCAGTTGTGAGATGGCATAGTCACAATCAAATACATCCAGCTCATCCGCTTCAAAGAGTATCCTGAGTGTTTCCGGGTCCGTTACCACGCGGATGAAGATCTTATCCAGTTTCGGGCGGCCCATATAATAGTTCTTGTTTGAAACAAGGGTCTGATAATCATTGAGAACGTATTTCTTCAGAATAAACGGGCCTGTCCCGCAGGTGGTCTTAGGTGTAAGGCCAAACTGGTCGCCCAGGGGTTTTGTAAATTTCCTGTTAAAAATGGAGGCCTGCGGGCTTGCCATTACCGCTATAAAAGGGGCATAGGGCTCCCGCAATGTAATACTGACGGTGTACTTATCTAATGCCTTCAACCCTTTTGTTTCATCCGCCTTTCCCTCCAGCCTCTCCCCGGCCCCTTCAACAAATCCCAGGATATCCGTATTCAGGGCCATGGTCTTTGGGTCGAGCATTCTGTCAAATGTATACACCACATCCCCGGCAGTCAACTCTTCGCCATTATGAAACAATACGCCCTTTCGAAGGTGAAAGGTGTAAGTCTTTGCGTCTTCGGAAATGTCCCATCTTTCCGCAAGTCCTGGAACAAGCTCCGATTTTCCGGGACTTACCGTAACAGCTTCAACAAGGCGGTCAAACACATTCAACGGCAGGGTATAACATTCCGTGGTTTTCTGGCAGTCGGCAGTCTTGGGATCAATTGAGTAAGAGACCCGCAAAACCTTTTGTCCGGCTTCCGCGTACGGGGCCAGGAAGCCGATTAAACTGAGTGCCATAAGCAAAAACAGGAGGATTGTTTTTCCCTTTTTCAACTTATGCTCCTTTACAAGATCGTAAAAATATTCTAAAAAAGCATAACTTATAAATAAAGATTCTGTCAATATATGGGTTCTACATTCCAGTTGAAATCCATAGCCATGATGAACTACATATCTGAATTTACGGAAAGGTGCCATAAGTTTTTCATCGAATAGAAGTGGGAGAGGAGACGTGGGTGGATCGCAATACGCCTCCATGTAAGGGAGATTTTGATGATGATGGAGACAAAGATGGATCAGATTTGACATCAATGCATTAATTATATTATGTTTTGATGTATGAGAACAACTCTTACCTTAGATGAAGATGTTTCCGCTCTTCTTGAGCGGTTGCGCAAGAACAGGAAGGTTAATTTCAAGGTTTTGGTCAATGAAGCCTTACGCAAAGGCTTGCAGGAGATGATAAGGCCCTCTCGGCGGAGTAAACCCTGCCATACAAAATCAGTCTCCTTAGGTCGCTGTCTGGTGGGTAGTCTTGATGATATCTCAGAGGCACTAGCCATTGCGGAAGGTGAGGATTTTAAGTGATTTTAATTGATGCGAACCTCCTTGTATATGCTCATGTTACCAGCTTTTTACAACATAAAAGGACCCGGATATGGCTGGATGCTCAGATCAATGGAACTGTAACAGTTGGGTTGCCCTGGGCCAGTATTCTCTCATTCGTACGCCTTGTTACAAATCCACGCATCTTCGAACAGCCTGAGACAATAGCCGGAGCATGGAAACAGATTGAGGAATGGCTGGATTGCCCGACTGTCTGGCTTCCACAACCTACCGAGCGTCATCGCGAAATTCTGGACACTTCATTAACAAGAAATTCTATCGATGAAAAAAAGTGCATTTGAAAAAGATATAAAAAAAATAATCGACATTAGTAAAAATTATAATGTAGAAAAAATTATTTTATTTGGTTCATGCGTTACAGATGTAAAATCTGCTCATGATATCGATCTGGCAGTTTCTGGGATTAATCCAAAAAAATTCTTTGATTATTATGGGCATATCTCCATGGAAGCAGAGCATGAGATAGACTTGCTGGATTTATCGGATATCCGAGAACATCTTTTAAAACGTATCTTATCTGCAGGAAAGGTAATATATGAAAGATAAATTTAAAGAAATTCGAGAAGATGTTATGGATGAACAAAAAGCAATAGAAGAAGCTATTGAACGGATGTTAAAATTACGTAGCGACTTCGATCCGGATAAAGAAGATTATAGCATAGAGCCAGCTATGGGGGTGTATCTGATGAATTTCTATAATGGGATAGAGAATATAATTAAGCGAGTCTCTAAAGCATATTATTTGACTATTCCCAAAGGAGAAAGCTGGCATAAGGAATTATTACAACTATCATTTAATCCTCCTGATAAAAAAATCCCTCTGTTTACAAAAGAAATAGTGGCTAACTTACATTCATATTTAAGTTTTAGACATAGGTTTACGAGCGGATACGGCTTTCAATTAAAAGGAGAGAAAATGATCGATTTGATAGATAATACAAAACCGCTTTGGGAAGAAATTAAAAATACTCTTTCAAGATTTTGGGCAAGAGTTGAGGGAAAATAATTTGTTAGAAAGGATTAAATAGTCCCTCTTTCCCAAAGTCCCTCTTTCCCAAATGCATTATCTCCCACTAATCGTCCATGGCATCAGTATCACTATCCACAACGATGGCTGTGAAAAAGCCTATATCCCCCAGGACAATTTCTCCAGGGCTGTCAAAGCAATCCCTAAACAAATCAGTTATAAATGATAATAGGATGTAAGCTAAATGGTCAGAGACTTCTTATTAAAAACTATAATTCAGAGGCTAAAAAATTTATTTTTAGTAATAGGAATGGCAATAATTATCCTGATTGCCCTCATGTCTTTATATGCCCAGGCTGCGGATGTGAATGTTTATGCTGAGGGTATTTATACGGATGATTATCCTAAGGTAGATATTTATGCGGATATTAATGCAAAAAGTATTTTAAGCTTTGGAGTGAAGCTGACGTATTTCCAAGGGCTGTTGTTGTATATGGATATGAAAAGGGAGTCGGGTATGTACGCATACAAGAGGGTCAAAAATTGAAGGTTGGAAGGTGATATTGGATATTATTAGATACGGTTAAAACTTATGCCCTGACAGGCCAGCCCATCCTGGTTTATACCTCTTCTGAAGAAAACGGCTGGTATATGATTGGCGGATGTTTATCTGCTGCCCAGGCTTCGGTTAATATCGGAAACGTAAGTTCAAACTGATTTCAGAGGAACAAGAAAAAATAAATTTTAAAAATATGTAATAAAAAAATATGTAATAAAAGGATTGGACGGCCTCAAACAAATGTGATATCTTAAATCGGAAAAGTATAGAGAGGTAATAAAAAAGGTATCACTTGAGCATATATAATATGTATGGCTCATCTATTGAGAAAGATACGGTAATTTCATGCCGCATTTCCCCATCTTATAGACATAGCAAAATTATAAGGTTAACAAAGCATACTATGCGAAATATTATTTTATTATTATACTCTTTTTCGTTTATTTTGCAATACATTAGGGCTCTTTTGAGGGACAATTCCCCTAAAAAATTATTTGTAAGTTTCCCCTAACTTAATGACATTGAAACCGGTATAGCGGTCCGCGGATCAGTTTTCGTTGGAACTGAAAAGGGAGGAATTATGACACAGTACGACAGCATTCTCGTTCGTCAGAATTTGCAAGACCAGGGCATAGTGCCCCGCACCGGCGGCTGGACTGCCAGTCCGGATATCATCATAGCGGGGACCTCCCCGACTCAGGACCCGACGGGGGTCTTCACCACGGCTGACGCCTACGGCAAAGACCTGACGCAGCCGGTGGTCCAAAATGCCACGAATTACATTTACATCCGTGGCAAAAACCTCAACACGGCGGCCCAGACTGGAACCGCCCGTGTGTTCGCGGCACGCCAGTCACTGTTCCTCTACCCACAGCAGTGGTTGAAGAATCCGCTGAAAACGTCGCGCGAAATGAGCGAGAGCAACATGGGCTCCATCGCCCCAAACGCCATAGCCGTGACCACCGACCCTTTCACCTGGATCCCCAGTGATGTCAGCGAGCACCACTGTCTCGTCGGGTTCATCTCAACCCCGGAGTACCCCTTCGAGTCCCAGAAGCCGCCCAATGCGGTCACCTCGTTGAACGACTTGGCGGCCTGGATAGGGAAGACCGGGGGGACGGGTTGGCATAACGTGCAGTTCACCACCTCCGGAGCGCCGGTCTTCACCAACTCGACCGTCTATCCCCCTTCCAGTACGCCGGCTAAGATTCAATTCGCCATCACTTGTATCAGTTGTCCCATCGGGTCCGAGGTGTCCTTCTCCTGCGGGACGCCGCTGCCGAATCGCACCTACATCAACCTGCCGCCGACGAGAGTAACTAAAACAGATCAAATCGGTTTTGTCGTCGAATACGATATCCCGGCTGGCTGGACCTCGCCCATAATGTACTCCTATTACTCTAATGGCAACCCCCCTGTGGATCAGAACTTCTCCGTCTCCATGAGCGCTTCGATAATGACCTCCACCGCCGGGAGCGAGGTGTTCGCCAAGTACGCCCGACCCATGGCCGAGGTGTTCCCGAACCACATCGCCATCAACGCCAAGGGGGAGGTTCTGGGGGATATGCCGGTATACAAACTGATCCCTGTCGGGAGCGACATGACCAAGCTGAAGTAAGGGTTCGACTAATGCGTGGAGAAGATTGATTATGAGCGTAGAACGGATGCCCCAGCAATTGCTGACCTCCTACGAAAAGGTGTCCGAGCAAGGCCGACGGTACGATGAGGAGGACTCCCCGACCGGTTGCTACTATGGCTTCTTGGTCGAGCTGGAACGGGTGCAGTACAAAGAGGGTGGCCCCATCACCTATTCCGCCCAGTTCGAGATAGCGCCCTCTGAGTGGCTGCAGACCGTGGTCTTCACCATGCCCAGAGTGGGCACCTATCCACCTCCGGATGCGCCGTACACCCTGTTGGTTTTCGAAGAAGCGCCGCTGGATCACCTCGCCAATGCGTTGTCGACCACCACGGAGAACCTCAATGAAGGGGAGTGGTTCCTCCTCCATCTGGACGGGGGGCTCGACGCTCAACGGGCAAAGCCCGCCTATCCCGTCAAGCCGGTTCCTGTGAAGGTCTCCGGAGAGCCGGTTCCGGACAGTGATGGGGAGAAGCTCAAGAAGCGCTATCGGCCAACCGGACGATTCAGTTACTCTCTTTTGCGTGGACTATTCGGGCCCAAAAAAAAGATGGAAGCGGTGGACGTTCCGGGGGCACCGCTGGAAGTGGGCGTGATGGACGTCGGCCAGGCTTCATGCAACCTGGTGTACGACCCTCCGGGAACGCCATGTTTCTATGTGGATGTCGGTCTTCCTATGTTTTTCAACTACGCCAGTCTGCCCCCTGCAGGCCCCGCCGGGGTGGTGGAGGTGATCGAGGTCTTGACCGAGAAGATCCGAGCCTACGATGGGAGGATCCAGCAGTGGGGTGAGCAGCGCTACCCCCAGAGCCAGCGACTGAGCCAGGTCCACGGAGTGGGTCCGTTGACGGCACTGGCCTA
>JBLIRS010000074.1:0-12087 GCA_049472415.1 bacterium
CGTAAAGCATCTTTCTGGTAATATGTTATCGCGCTGGACTGATTTTCTAACTTCGGATGGAGAAAAAGAGTGGAGGGAACGGGATAATGAATTTAAAAACGAAGCTCTGAATAAAGAGGAATTAATAAAAGTATGGAATAAGGGACCTTTTGTTATGAATGAATTTTTAATGAAAAAGTATCGTTACTTTTTAAAGGACAGTATTCGTAAGACTATTGACTTCTCTGAAACAGACCAAAGCAAGGGAATTCCGCCTCCGCCCATTGAAAAACCGTATCCGCAAGATGCAAAACGTATAAATCTTATATCAAATGAACAATGGGAGCATATCGAAAATATTGGTCTTATTTCCGCCATGGAAAGGCGAAAAAGCCGCAGGAATTTCCTTCCCGAACCTTTGACACTGGAGGAGCTTTCTTTTCTGCTGTGGGCTACCCAGGGAATACGAAAAAGATTTGACAAAAGCACGGCCCTGCGCATAGTGCCTTCGGCGGGGGCGCGCCACGCGCTTGAAACATATTTATGTGTATTTAATGTCCAGGGGCTTGACACTGGATTTTACCGTTACCTTCCTGTCGAGCATCAGGTTGTGTTTGAATTTGACGAAAAAAATCCTTCGGAGAAGATTTCAGTGGCCACTTTTGGGCAATCCTTCATTGGGGAAGCCGCGGTCGCCTTTATCTGGGCAGCAATACCATACCGCATGGAATGGAGGTACGGGCTGGCGGCTCACAGAGCGATTGCGCTTGACGCCGGACATGTCTGCCAGAATCTTTATCTGGCCTGCGAAGCAATAGGAGCGGGGACCTGCGGAATTGCCGCTTATAACCAGGAAGCAATGGATCAGCTTTTGAGAATCGATGGGGAAGATGAATTCACTATTTATCTGGCGCCTGTGGGCAAGGTATCTGACTCTGATTGATAAAGTGATATAAAGGTATTTTTCTGAAAAGTCATTTGAAATGAAACAGTTTCACGCTAAGAAGGATTCACGGGATTCCTCAGAAATAATCCGGATAACATGGCTTGGCCTTATTGTAAACCTCCTCCTCTCCATATTTAAATTCATTGTGGGTTTTCTGGGATACAGTCATGCGGTTATTGCCGACGCTTTTCACAGCCTCTCGGATATGAGCACTGATCTCGCGGTATTATTAGGTGTCAAGTACTGGTCGGCCCCTGCGGATGAAAACCACCCCTATGGGCACAGCAGGATCGAAACCATTATTACGGCTATTATCGGACTCGTTCTTTTTCTGGTAGCCATAGGCATCATTTTCGCATCCATCAGTCATATCCGTGAAGCGCATTTGAAGCAGCCGGCATGGATCGCAATAACGGGATCTCTTCTTTCTATCATACTCAAGGAAGGCTTATATAGGCTGACAGTAGTAGTTGGGAAAAGGGCCAGGTCCTCTGCAGTAGTTGCAAACGCATGGCATCATAGATCGGACGCCTTAAGCTCCCTTCCCGCTTTAATTGCCGTCTCTCTTGCTGTTATTAATCCAAAATTGGCTTACATCGATCACCTCGGGGCACTTATTGTTTCCATATTTATTCTCAAAATCTCCTGGGACATTACCTTACCCTGTCTGTCTGAGCTTTCTGACACCGGCGCGCCACGGAGATATTATGAAAAGATAAAATCTATTGCCATGGATATAAAAGGGGTGCAGGCCGTGCATGCCATTCGCACCAGAAAGGCCGGATCGGGCCTCTATATAGACCTGCATATCATGGTGGATGGGAAGATGACGGTTCAAAGGGGTCATGAGATTTCGGGGATGGTCAAATACGCGCTTCTTGAAAAAATCCCTGAAATTCTGGATGTGGTAATACATTTGGAGCCATATGAATAATAGACCGGATTTGATATCAACAATACTAATTCTGGTCTAATAAGCTGCTGCCATTGGGCCCGGGGCTTGAAATCGTTTTTTTTCAATAATAAAGAGGGGAAAAGACCATGGACATGGAAATTTTTCAAGGGATGGATGCTTCGGGACTAAAAAAATATCTGGAATTTATCCTGTGGCATTACCGGGTAGTGGATGCATTCTGGTTTATTTACGTGGCAGAAAACTTTAGCCAGGAAATTGCCGAACAGATCAATGAGAAGGTATGGGCGCGCGTTTCGGGCATGGCAGCGAAGGATTTAATCTCCAGATTTCGTATAGAAGAAAAGGGCCTTGATGCTTTTACAAAGGCCCAAAGACTATTCCCCTGGTGCATCCTTGTCGGATACCGGATTCAGGAAAAGGATAACGAGGTAATTATATCCGTTCCTTCCTGCCCTACACAAGAGGCAAGGCTGATACGTGGTTTAGGTGAATATTCCTGCAAGGAAATGCATCGGGGAGAATTTATGAGTTTTGCCCATGTCATAGACAAAAAAATCCATGTGGAGTGTTTATTTGCACCCCCCGATCCCCACCCCGGGGACATGTTCTGCAAATGGCGTTTTTATCTTGAAAAGTAAAAGGGAAAATGCCGCATCCAAATGAACTGACCTTAATTATTGATCAGGGCACCCTTGCCACTCGTGCCCTTATTCTGGATGAAAACGGAAATGTGAAAACATCCGCTTTTCAAAAGATCCGGCTACTAAGGCATGGTCCTGAAGTTGTTGAGCAGGACGCGGATGAGATCGTGAAATCAATGCACAGGGTAGTAAGAGAGGTCCTGGATGATAATGCTGTGCGGCGAGCGGGTGTTGCCCGGGCTGGGCTCGCTACTCAAAGATCCAGCATTGTGGCATGGGATAAACGCAATGGTGAACCCCTCGGTCCATTATTAAGCTGGCAGGACCGCCGCGCTTCCAATTGGCTGAAACAATTCAATCCATATGCGGAAAGGATAAAAAAACACACAGGGTTGCCTCTTTCTCCTCATTACGGAGCCGGCAAACTGCGGTGGTGCCTGGACCATATGCCGTCTGTTTCCAGGGCATGCCGGAATGACTATCTGGCTTTCGGACCTTTGGCAAGCTATCTCATTTTTCACCTTCTTCGAGGGAATCCTTTGCTGGTGGATCATGCCAATGCCTCACGCACGCAATTATGGAACATCACGACACGGGATTGGGACCCATGGTTATCGGACCTGTTTGGTGTTCCCCTCAAGGCCCTTCCTGATTGCCGTCCCATCTGTCAGGATTACGGAATGTTGAAGATAGCCGATATCCCGTTGAAAGCGGTCAACGGCGATCAGACCTCCGCCATTTATAGTCTGGGACGTCCCAACAGCAAGACCGCTATTGTCAATATTGGAACCGGCGCATTTATCCTGCTTCCGACCGGGAAAAAATCGTTTCAGCACCCTACTCTTCTTTGCGGCCTCGCGAGGAGCAATGAAAAATGGGGAGAGTATATAATAGAAGGGACCGTAAATGGCGCTGGTGCCGCACTCGAATGGGCCCGGTGCGAGTGGAACCTGCCGGATATGATCCGGTCTCTGCCTGAATGGCTGTCCAGAGCGGGTGAAATCCCCCTTTTTATAAACACCATAGGCGGTTTGGGATCTCCATGGTGGCGCCCGGGTCCCGCCCCTGCGATCCTGGGAGACAGCGAGCCATGGCAAAAGGCAGTGAGTGTGGTGGAGAGTATCTTGTTTTTGCTGCAAGCCAATCTCGAAACCATGCTAAAGGCCAATCTGTCCATTAACAGATTACAGGTAAGCGGGGGATTGTCTCATCTTGACGGCATGTGCCAGCGACTGGCAGATCTGTCTCAAAGACCTGTTTACCGTCCGGCAGAGGTTGAAGGAACGGCTCGCGGCATCGCCTGGCTTGCATCAGGATGCCCTGCGCACTGGCCTAAACCGGGGCATGGCCGATTATTCAAGCCCCGGAAGAATGATGCCCTTGCCGGGCGCTACCAAAAAATATACCAAATATTGAGCTATGAGATACACTAATGTTCTAATTTTTTTATAACGCTTGCTTATTCTATGATTTATTTGATATATTAAACTGTGGTTCTGTTTTTTAATTTAAATCATTAAATCCTGAAAACTGTAGCGTTATTTTAGCTTTAATTAAAAGGCCCTATGGATCCTAAGAGAATTTATATTGTCGAAGATGATCTGGCAGTCCTGAAGCTGGAGGAACATATTCTAAAAAGTCTCGGGTGGGAGGTCAAATCCAGCACATCAGCAGAAAAAGCGTACTCTGAGATTATAAATTTTAATCCATCCTGTATACTGCTCGACATAATGCTGCCGGGAATGGATGGTTTGGAATTTTGTAAAATGATCCGATCCAATAAGGATTTTAATGATGTATATATTATTATAGTCTCATTAAAGGCGTATAATTTTGATAAAGAGAGAGCGCTTTCATTCGGCGCCGATGGATATATAACCAAACCATTTAATAAGGATAAATTTGAAAAGGCATTCAATTCAATCATTTCCATAAACTTGGAGTTCTGGGGGATCAGGGGGACTCTTCCGGTTCCGGGTAAAAGGGCTATCAAATATGGAGGCAACACCTCATGCGTAACCGTCAGATTTTCTCAAAACAGATGGTTTATTTTCGACGCTGGAACCGGGATAAAAGAATTTTCTGATTATCTTATGAAAGCCGGACAAAACCGAATCAAGGCGAATCTCTTTATATCTCATTCACACTGGGATCATATCAATGCCTTTCCTTTTTTTGCCCCATTATATATACCCGGAAACGAGATTATAGTGTACGGACCTTATCAAAGCGACAACCATACCATGCGAAAGGTCATATCGGATCAAATGTTCGGGATCTATTTTCCTATAGGGGTAAAGGAATTTGCGGCCCATGTTGATTATAAGGATCTGAGGGAGGGCAGTTATGATATAGACGGAATTGAGGTCAAAACGAAGCTGTTGACACACCCGGGGAATTGTCTGGGATACAGAATCAATTATAAAGCCATATCCATATGCTATGTAACCGATAATGAGCTTTATCTTCCTGATTCGGAATATTTTAACAGCACGGCATGGGAACAATTAAAAGAGTTCATAGAAGGGGCCGACATATTAATACATGATTCGACTTATTTTGATGATGAATATAAAAAAAAGGTGAACTGGGGACATTCCTGCGTCAGCCAGGTAGTGAAACTGGCCCACGAAGCGAGTATAAAAAAATTGTATCTCTATCATCAGGAGCCCGATCAGACGGACGCCGACCTTGAAAAAAAATTAAAAACAGCTAATAAATTATTGACAAATTTAGGATCATCCACAATATGTTTGTTACCGGTGGAAAAAGAAGAAATCATGCTTAGATAGTCTGGTTTTAAAAGGAAAAACGGCAAATGATCTATATAAGAAAACCATTTGATATTTATCAGGCCAAAGGTAAAATCCAAAACGGCACATTTTCCAGCAGATGGCATTTCTCCTTTGGTGAATATCGGGACCCTGAATACACTTATTTCGGCACCCTCAGGGTATTTAACGACGACACCTTTTCTCCCTCAGCCTCATTGCCATTGCACCCTCACAGGGAAATCGAGATAGTCACATATTGCGTTGAAGGAGAGTTCCGCCACGAAGATGCCCACGGCAAGGGAAGTATACTAAAGAAGGGCTGTGTCCACCACTCAACGGTTGGGAAAGGCTTGTCTCATTCTGAAATAAACAACCTTCAGGATAAACCCATAAGGTTTATTCAGATGTGGTTTTTCCCTTCAGAGCCCGGTCATGAGCCCGCATCAGGCCAGAAGTGTGTTGAACAGGCAGAAAGGACTAACTGCCTTTTCCCTATTGTCTCAAATGACCATCCGGAAGCCCTCCCCATACATTCCGACGCGCAGGTTTACTCCTGTTTTCTTCAGGAAGGGCATCGGATTGGTTATGTAATAAAACAAGGATGGGGCGTATACATCTACGTGCTTGAAGGTGGATCGATCCTGGTAAACGGCCATCGAGTTATGCCCTTTGGGGCAGCCAAGATTCTCGATGAGATGGATCTGGAAATAAAGGCTGAAGAGAGCACCGAATTCCTTCTCGTGGAGGTTCTTCTTATTTAAGGCTTTTACCAAAAAGGGTCTTAAAGGGCAGATCATCATTATGGCCATTAATACCTCAGTCATTAATGGCCTTTTTTAACCCATAATCTCCTTAATGATTTCTGATGAGTTTGGAGGATAAAGGATTCATGACTATTCAAAAAGCTACTAATATCACTTGGCATCATGGGGCGATTGTCAAAGAAGACCGGGAAAGATTGCTTGAACAAAAAGGCATCGTTATATGGTTTACAGGATTGTCGGGTTCCGGGAAATCAACCCTTGCCCATGCAGTTGAAGAAAAGCTGTTCGAGACCGGCCACCTCTGCTTCGTATTGGATGGTGACAATATACGTCACGGCCTGAATAAAAACCTGGGTTTCTCCCCGGAGGACCGTGAAGAAAATATCCGGCGAATTGGGGAAGTAGCCAAGCTTTTTGCTCAAGCCGGGGTGATTGCCATGACAGCATTTATCTCACCTTACCGGGGCGACCGGGATAAGGTTCGCGCGCTCCTGGGACATGGTGAATTCATAGAAGTTTTCGTACAGGTCCCTCTCAACATAGCGGAGGAAAGGGACCCAAAAGGCCTATACAAAAAGGCCAGGGCCGGCGAGATTAAAGATTTCACCGGTATTTCAGCGCCGTACGAGGAACCTATTAATCCTGAACTGGTTATTGATACAAGCAGGCTGGATGTGGAGCAAAGCGCAGAAAGGGTTTTATCCTATTTGAAAGAAAAGGGTATCATCAATAACCGTTAATAGAAAAGGGGAAAGCAGCAAAGTGAATGTCCTGATTAATACCTTATTGGTATTATTCTCCTTTTATCTTGTATATTGTCTCACTCTTTTCCTGTTGCAGCGGAATATTATGTATCCGCGATATCTTGTCAACGCTCCTGAGGAAATGCCCGGAGATATGCAGGATATTGAAAAAGTTTGGTTAAACACGTCATTCGGACAGATCGAAGCATGGTTTTTTCCGGCTTCTTCCCCTAAGCTTACCAATCCCTCACCCGTTGTTATCTTTGCTCATGGCAATGGCGAAATCATCGACTTCTGGCCGATGGAGCTTAAAAAATTTACACAATTGGGAATAGGGCTTTTCCTTGTTGAATACCCCGGTTACGGACGCTCACAGGGGACTCCTTCTCAAAAAACCATCACTGAGACCTTTATCAAGGCGTATGACTACCTCATTGAAAGAAATGATGTGGATGCCTCCCGGGTCATCCTTTTCGGACGTTCATTGGGCGGAGGAGCAGTATGTACGCTCGCGGCTGAGAGGGCTTCAGCGGCGCTCATTCTTATGTCTGCGTTCACCAATACAAGATCATTCGCGATAAAATTCCTTGTTCCCGGATTTATCGTTCGGGACCCGTTTGACAATCTTTCGGTTGTCAGGTCTTACAACGGTCCTGTCCTTATTATCCATGGGAAACATGACAATATAGTGCCCTATAGGCATGCAGTTTTACTTCATCGGGCCGCCCCCGACAGCAAGATGATTACATACGAATGCAGCCATAATGATTGTCCGCCAAACTGGGACACGTTCTGGAATGATGTGGAATCATTTCTGCGGGATTCGGGCATTATATAGAATTTATTCTTATGGGTATAATCTATAAACCACAGAGAACACAGAACATATAGAGGTTATATCCGAGTTAAGATGAACCCCTTGAAGGTTGAAAATTTCATGTTATGATATATGGATCAGTAATGAATATTTTTTTAATTCCACAAAAAATAATAAATTAAGGAGGGCTTCCACAATGTCTAAAGCTGAAGAATACTTGAAAGAGGCGTTCGCAGGAGAATCGCAGGCTAATCGAAAATATCTGGCTTTTGCAGAAAAGGCAAAAAAAGAAGGCTATACCCAGGTTGCGAGACTTTTCATTGCTGCCGCTGAGGCTGAAACTATTCACGCCCACAATCATTTGAGGGTTTTAAAGGGCATAGGAAGCACAAAGGAGAACCTCCAAAAGGCGATTTCCGGTGAAACCCATGAGTTCGAGTCCATGTATCCTGAGATGATTAAAGCGGCCAGGGCCGAAGGGAACAAAGAGGCGGAAAGGTCTTTTCAGTTTGCTTTTGAGGTGGAAAAGGTGCACGCCAGTTTATATAAGAAGCTGCTCGACAATCTGGGAAAACTCCAGGAGGATCACCCCTATTTTGTTTGTCCTGTATGCGGCTATACCGCTGAAAAAAAGGCCCCGGATACTTGTCCGGTTTGCGGGACAAAGGGAAGCATGTTCAAAAAAATAGAATAAAGGGATTGCCTTACAAATAAACCTTTCCTGAGCAAACAGTGCTGGGTGCGGGTAATTACTATTTTTACTATTTCCAACACATGAGGAGTTTTTCTGTCTTTTATTCGGGGTGACTGAACTTGAGGAAAAAATCATGAAAAAGACCTTTGTTATATTTTTATTATTGGCGGCTCTTTTGGGAAGCGGAGCAAACCTTTCCGCTCAAGACCAAAAGGATGATCCCCGATGGAAAACTCATCTTGAATTTTCACATGTAATTACTACGGGTAATACTGATAGCTCCAATATATCCGGGAGACTGGACATTGCCAGGGAAGAAGAAATAAACAGATATTTCTTTAAAGGCAATGCCTTGTTTGGACAGGAAAATGATCAAGAAACGAAAAACAAATGGTCTTTAAGCACCAGATGGGAAAGGATACTTACAAAAAGATTGTTTGAATTTTTATCTGCCAACTATATCGATGACAAATTTTCCGGGTACGATTATAGAGTCGGTGGCGGCCCCGGTTTAGGTTACGATGTTGTTAGAACTGAAGATCATTACCTAAAGGGACTTATCTCATTACTGTATTATTATGACAGGTTTTATTATGATCCGTCTTCAGGTCCACCAGATCCCAATAAAACAATTGAAGAAGATTATTTATCCGGTAAAGCTCAAATAGATTATACATGGCAGATCCTGGAAAACCTCACCTTTGATCAGACCGTAGATTATTTGATTTCATTCGAAGACATTAAAGATGAAGGGAACAAGAAGTATTTTATTGATTCAGAAACGGCTTTAAAGGCGAAAGTGAATGAACACATCTCTCTTGGTGTAAGTTATATAATCGCTTATCAGAATCTGCCACCCTCTGATATTGAAAAACATACGGACACAACATTCTTAACCTCACTAATTATTGATTTTTAAAAAATATGTTTTTTAAGCTTTTTTTACCAATATTGATAATAAGGTCAATCAGTTTGAATTCTAAAATTAAAAATAAGTAGAGGTTTGATTATGAAAAAAGCGTTTAAAATACTGGGGATTATTTTTGCAATCTTTATTGTTCTTGTAATAATCGCCTTTATTCTTGCAAGGGTCTTCATCACACCTGAAAGGGTAAGGGCTTTGCTGGTCGATCAACTGGCAAAGAACCTTAACCGGGAGGTGGAGATTCAAGACCTTTCAGTGAGTATCTTTAAAGGCATAAGTGTGGACGGGTTCAAGGTTTCTGAATCACCCGCATTCAAGGAAGGGACTTTTATCTCAAGTAAAAAATTTCTGCTCAGATATAAGCTTCTGCCTCTCCTGAAGAAACAATTGTCCATCAGTACTATTGTGCTTGAGGAGCCGTACCTCAACATTATAAGAAAACCTGATGGAAGCTTTAATTTTTCAGATCTTCTCAAGCCGGCCACTGCCGGTAAGGAGAAAGAGCCATCGATCCCTGAAAAAAAACAGCCTTCCAAAATTGCCGCGTTCGGCTTGCTGGTATCAAAAGCAAGGTTAAAAGATGGTGAGATTGATTTTGTCGACTATTCAGCAGAGGATATGTCTTTTAAGGTTCACAATCTCAATTTAGATGTTTCAGGCATTTCACCGGTTTCTCCGATCGATATAAGTTGTTCGGCAGATCTGGAGCAAAAGAAGGCCAACGGCAATATCCAATTCAACGGAGCGCTTGATTTAGACAAGGATTTACTGAGGATTGATGAGCTTTCCCCTTCCTATCAGGATATGTCCTTGATAATCAAAGGCCAAATTGAAAATTTAAGAGAACAGCCAAAACTGGATATCACCTTACAGGACAGGAAAATAAGCACCGAGGACATATCCAGAATATTTTCTCTGCCCAAAGATATAGAATTGAAAGGCAATTTCCACTTCAAAACTGATATTTCCGGTCCAATGGATAATATGCTTATCAAGACAGATGCTGATATGGGGGATATATCAGTAAGATATGGGAAGACCTTTGAGAAAAAAAGGGGGGAAAAATGCGGTCTTAAATTTGAGGCAGTGTTCAAGGATAGCGAGAGTCTGGATTTGAAACAGTCTTCGGTTTATCTGCAAGATTACAAAATATCAGCCTCCGGAAAGGTAAAGGGGATCAAGACGCAACCCCTCACAATTGCTGCAACTATTCAGACAAAAGAATCAGACTTAAAGGACCTGCCGGGCTTTCTGCCCGCTTTAAAAGACCTAAACCTCTCCGGCAGGCTTGGCGCCCTTATTGATATAAGTGGAACGTCTGCCGGCAAATTAAATTTTACCGGAGAGATGGACCTCGATGGTATAAATTTCATTCTTGAAAACAATGAGATAAGGTCACTGAAAGCTCAAAAAATAAAATTTTCCAATACCAACCTTAATATCCCTGAAATGAAAGGGATCTGGAACGAAGCAGAATTTTCTTTGTCCTGCAAGGCTAATGAATTTACTTTGCAAAAATTTACATCACCTAATCTGTCATTTGATTTTAAATTATCTAGACTTGATATAAACAAAGTCTTTTTACCATTGGCTCCTCCCCAGGAAGAAAAAAAAGAAGGGACGCCGACTCCGAAACCATCTCAAACATCTCCGATGCTGGATGAGATTATCAAGGGCATCAAGGTCGACGGCGGCTTAAAGATCGATCAAATCATTTACCGGGATTTCAAACTCTCCAATGCTGTCGCAAAAATCAATATGCGGCAGGGCAGGCTGGAGATAAAACCTCTCTCTTTGGAAGGTTATGAAGGCAAACTTTCCGGAGACCTGCAGGCTGATTTAAAACAGATAAATGATGTTAAGTTTGAAACAAACATAATCATAAAAGACCTTGATTGTAATCCTGCGATAACGGATCTTCACCCGCAGAAAATGGCCAGGATTCATGGCAAGGCCTCTTTTGAGGGCAAACTTTCCGGAAAATCTTCTAAGATACCCGATTCCCTTGAAGGGCCAGGGTATTTGAGAATAGAAAACGGAAAGATAGAATCAACAATGCCCTTGCTGGGAGAATTTATGACCATATTGGGGAAGAAACAACCTGAAGCCCTGTTCTTTTCAGAATTAAAAGGACATTACAAGTTAAAGGATAAAAAGATTATCACGAATGATTTGCAGATGACCGGTGAAGATGTAAGCTTTGACGCCCAAGGCTGGGCAACCCTGGACGGGGACCTTCAGTTTGATTTGACAGCCAGACTGAATGAAAAAATGATCGGCAAAGAGGCAAGAAAATATATCGTCCAGGATAAAGAGGGGAGATCCTTGTTGTTTCTCATTGTAAAGGGCAATATGAATAAGCCCGACATCCAGCCGGACATAAAGAAAACCGTTTCTGATCAGGCCAAACAGAAGATAAAGGATAGTGTCCTGGAAAAAGCATTAGACGAAAAGAATGGCGAATTAAAGAAGACAATCGAAAAGGGGCTTGATCAATTATTTAAGTTTAAAAAATAGGCATATATTTGAATAGGGGAAATTATGGTTTAGCAAAACTACGGATTCCTCAAAATTTTTTTACTATTGTTAAATAAAAAATAATATTATAGAATATTAGACTAAATATTTTTTAATTCCATATAAGAGCATATTATGCAAAAATTAGCAAAAATCCTTTTTCCCCTCCTCTTGATTTTATTTATGATTCCTCATACTACGGCAGCAAAAGAAAAAAATTTGACTCCAATAAAAGAGTCCCCTTCTAGAAGATATACATATACTCAAGCTAAAAAGGCGCGATCATTTTATGATATGGGTGTTTTTGCTTATGAGGATGGTAAATATATAGAGGCAGAAAACAATCTGAAAGAGGCCATAAAATTAGACCC
>JBLIRS010000075.1:0-12056 GCA_049472415.1 bacterium
CCTCGGAAGGGGATACTGGATTAGCTCGAAGCCGGATATTTTTATAAAAGGCCAGGGTTGATTCAGTTTTTATAAAAATACCCGGTTTTAAGGGTAAGCTTTATGTCCCGGAAGAGAATAACAGCAGGAAAAAGCATGACTGTAAGGACTGCTATTCTTGTCAGATGTGCAGTGACAGCAAATGCAGTTTATGCCTTAAAAACAAATCCACGGAAAACAAAAATATCACCGGGCGCAAAAAATGAGTAAACGAGTTCAAAAAAAATTATTAAAAAGAAAGGAGACACTCCATGAAAAAATTCATATCTCTTTTAATTTTTTTCTTTGTATTTTTTACATTTTCTGCCTTCGGATATTGCGATAATTCATCAAAAGCAGCCCCCGGGAAAAAGATTACCCCTCAGGAAATGGCTGACAAGATTCATTGGCTGAGCCAGTCCGCGGTTAAAATAGATGCCGGAGGCCAGGCAATCTATATCGATCCCTATAAATTAAAAAGGGAGGATAAAGCCGACATCATCCTCATTACACACAGCCATTCCGACCATTTTTCCATACCGGACATTTCGAAGATTACAACTAAAGACACTGTGTTTATAGCCCCTGAGGATTGCGTAAAAGACCTCGAAGAAGTGGAAAAAGATAATGTTGAGGTAATGGAACCCGGGATGAAAAAGACTATTGGGGACATCCTTATAGAAGCGGTCCCAGCCTACAATGTCGTAAAGACAAAGTTTCACCCGAAGGCGAACAAATGGATGGGATATATACTTACAATAAACGGAATAAGAATATATCATGCCGGGGATACTGAAAAGATACCTGAGATGAAAGATTTTACATGTGATATAGCAATGTTTCCCCTAGGGCAAACCTATACGATGAACAGTGTAAAGGAAGCCGCTGAAGCGGCAATGGACGTACAGGCAAAGATTGCCATCCCTATACATTATGGTTTATATGAAGGCACGGAAGCAGATGCTCAAGAATTCAAGAAGCTCCTCAAGGACAAGGTCGATGTAATAATAAAAAAACATGAATAGGTAATTCTAAGTGGTAAGGGTTTGAACTCAGGCCATTCGAATGACAACATTAACGACTTGTCGATTATTTAAATATGAACCAAAAACAGATATATGACTTGATAGAAGGGTAAAAATGCCAAAAGTATATATTGTCGATGCAGAATGGAAAGCGGACGAGAAGGTATATTTTGTCGATGTTGACTGGAAGGCGGATGAGAAGGTGTTTGTAGTCGACGCTGACTGGAAGGCGGACAAGAATGTTTTCCCTGTGGATTCCGACTGGAAGGCAGACAAAAAGGTTTATAGGGTTGACGCGGATTGGAAGGCGGACTAGATTCTCATCAACTAAGCGTTTCCTGCCTTACGAAATATTAAACAGGCTCATAATATAATTTAACTCATGATTCATGAAAAGAGCAGCAAAAACTGATGCAAATCAGGGTTTTGACATATAACATCCACAGAGCAATTGGTGTGGACCGCCGCTTCCGCCTGGACCGTATTATTAAAATACTGAGTCATTATGATGCCGACGTGGCGCTCTTGCAGGAGGTTGACTCGGGTGTACCGAGGTCGAGAAGGCTGGATCTGGCTTCGGAATTGGCCTACGCGCTTAATTACCCTAACTATGCTGTGGGTCAAAACGTAAAACTTAGAAGGGGCCATTACGGTAACGCCACATTGAGCCGCTTTCCCATATTGATGGAGCGTAATATCAATCTGACCATCGGCTCCCGTAAGCGAAGAGGGTGCCTGTATACAAGTATTCAGGTAACACTGGAGACGAATCGTACCATCCCTGTGGAATTTTTCAATCTCCATCTTGGGCTCTCATTCGTGGAAAGAATTCAACAGATTGGGATTTTGGGCCGCTCTAATGAATTCGGCTCCCTGAATCAAAATCGTCCATGCATTGTTGGAGGAGATTTTAATGACTGGCGCAATATCTTATCTCCAATTCTCACTGACATTCTGAACTTCCAAAACAGCACAAACCAGAAAAGCGGTTCTCTGAAAGCAATCCGCACATATCCGTCCTTTTCCCCTCAGGGGGCTCTGGACAAAATTTACTATCGAGGGGACATCCGTATGCTGTCTGTTCATAGATGTCGTATGTCTGTCTCAAAGGTTGCCAGCGACCATCTCCCTATTATTGTCGATTTTGAGCTTTAATAATCAGACTTCCTTCGGATCTTATCAGTCTTAGTCCTTGATATTTAAGAATCAGTACTTGATTAGCTTATCTTAAAGGTAAACTTCAACATATTTTTTTTAATGCATCAAGTATGTTAAAATATAAAAAAATATTTTTAAGACAATTATATTTGTAACATTTTAGTTATTCAAAAATGCAGGCTTTTTTCAATTTCTATAAAAGCTCTCATCTAATAATGGCTCGCTCAAAAAAATAAAGACGAAGCTGTCTTTAAGCGAACCCTAATTAGGAGATTTAGGAGAAAAAAATGGCAGATAAAAAAGCTGATCTGGCAGGGCCCGGTATCGGGAACTATGAGGAGCTTGAGAAGATCCTCCCACAGGATTACAACTCCGTACTATCTCCAAAGGAAACTCAAAAGGCTCTATATGCGGTTAAAAACTACATAGAAGAAAATCTGTGTAAGGAGCTTAACCTGATCATGGTTTCAGTGCCTCTTATTGTGGATTCCGAAAGCGGCGTAAACGATTACCTTGATCGTGACGGCTCACGCACGCCAATTCAATTCCACATCTCAAACGATCATGACAAAAATCCCATCAATGCCGAGGTTGTTCAGGCAGCGACAAAATGGAAGAGAATGGCCCTGAAACAGTTCGGAATGAATACAGGAGAAGGACTACTGACCGATATGCGGGCCGTGCGGAAGGACTACTTTCTCGACCATGATCATAGCGCCTATGTGGATCAGTGGGACTGGGAACTGGCGATTACGGAGGAGCGGCGGAACCTGCATTTTCTGACAGAGGTGGTTGAAAAGCTCTGGAAGGTTATAAAGGGTGCTGAGACCCATGTTCAGGAGATCTTCCCCCAGCTTAAGACAGACAAATATCCCGATTTGCCTGAAAAGCTTACTTTTATACATGCTGAAGATATACTTGACAGATATCCGGATCTGCCGCGCAAGCAACGCGAGACTGAGATATTGCAGGAATACCCTGCCATTTTCATCTACGGAATAGGCTGGACGCTCAAGGATGGCTACCCCCATGAGCTAAGGGCAGCGGACTACGATGATTGGGTTACAGAGACCCTGTCCAAGGACGGCAGGCCAATGCACGGCCTCAACGGTGATATCCTCGTCTGGAACCCGGTGACAAAACGCCGCCACGAGCTGACATCCATGGGCGTACGTGTCAACGCCCATACACTCAAAAAGCAGTTGGAGATTACGGGCCAGCTTGATTTCCTAAAGTTGCCTTATCACCGGGCAATTCTGAATAATGAAATTCCGCTTAGCATCGGCGGGGGCATCGGACAATCACGCACCACAATGCTTCTGCTCAAGAAGGCGCATCTGGGAGAGGTTAGTGTCACTGTTTGGCCGAAGATATTAAAAGATATGTGCAAAAAAAAGAACATCCATGTTATAGATTGACCGATGATCATCCTACTACAACCATGAGCCAATTCTTCAGGGTTCACCCTGAAAACCCACAAGTTAGACTGATAGCCCAGGCGGTTGAGATTATTAATAATGGGGGGGTAATCGCTTACCCGACAGACTCCACATATGCGCTGGGGTGTCATTTAGGCGATAAGACTGCGCTGGAACGAATTCGCCAGATTCGTAACCTGGACGAAAAACACAACCTGACACTGATCTGCCGGGACTTGACCGAAGTAAGCATATACGCCCGTTTCGACACCCCGATCTTCCGTATGCTCAAAGCACACACCCCCGGGCCCTATACCTTTATCCTGCAGGCGACAAGGGAGGTCCCAAGACGTCTTATGCATCCGAAAAAAAAGACTATCGGATTGCGAGTCCCTGACCATAAAATTACACAAGCGCTGTTAACCGGTTTAAGTGAACCCATGTTAACAACTTCACTAATTTTGCCTGAAAACAATCTTCCCATGACAGACCCGGAGGAGATAAGAAACCGGTTGGAAAAACAGCTTGATCTTGTAATAGACGGCGGTTTTTGCGGGACGGATTCCACGACACTGGTGGACCTTTCAGGAGATAAACCGGAGGTATTAAGGAAAGGGAAAGGGGACCCATCGGCATTTTTGTGATACAGTGCATTTTTTCTAACATCTTAGTTAGTTAAAAATGTACATTTTTTATAGAGTGTATGCTTTTTTATAGAGAGGATTCTAACATGGCTGTTTTAAGGAAAGTCAAATCCACTGAAGTATTAATGGGCAAACTCAAACATGGAGCCGACCTTCTTGAGGAGATTACAAATATATGTAAGGATCATGACATTCAACTCGGCCGGATCGAGGCCTTTGGCGCTGTAAAAAAGGCCAGACTGGGTTTCTATAACCAGAAAACACGGGAGTATCAGGATCTTACCTTAGACCGCCCGTTTGAAATAACCAAACTTATCGGCAACATCTCGCTAAAGGACAGCAACCCCATTGTCCACGCACATTTAACATTGGCCGATGAAAATGGGTCAGTCTATGGCGGCCACCTCATGACCGGGACCATAATCTTTGCCTGTGAGATAATATTGCAGATCTTCGACGGAGAATCATTTGAGAGAAAATTCGACCAGGAAACCGGCCTGCCTCTTTGGTACATATAGCAGTAAATTTCAGGCATAATAACCGGACTCAGCACTAAATTATGGCAATTGAGTTATCAGACTGGCCTCTTTTGCATTGATATGGTATTCTATGGCCATTATATGGCATATATCTGTTTTAGGAATAACCTTTCACTTCTGCTCGTACTTGTTGCCAGTTTCGGGATCTGGTTCATCGGGGTATTCTTTCACATGTGGCTCTTAGGCTAGATCAATAGTTTTATAGAAATGACTGAAGAAATAAAAACAATAAGCGGTTTAAAACTTCTTATAGAGAAGCGCCGAATTGACAGACAAATCGAGATTTCCCTGAGCACTAAAAGTAAAAAAAACTGCCTTTTGCATTGGGGCCTCTCCCCCTGCATTCGAATGCCATGGAAGGTGCCCCCTCAGATCTATTGGCCTGAAGGAACCAGGCCATCCGGAGAAACGGCCCTTCAAACACCATTTAAAAAACAAAACGGGGAAAACCGAATCCTCATGAGGCTGGACCAATCCCTTGATTTTTCCATTTTGGATTTTGTCCTGTTCTTCCCGGAGGAAGATCTGTGGGACAATAACCACGGGAAAAATTATCAGATTAAACTGCAAAACTCCAAATCCAAAGCTTCTCCACAAATCAAGGGCCTCAATGATAGAATTAAAGAAAAAAAAATCCGGGCCGAATCAGAATCTTCAAATTATTCCTGCATCGTCAAAGTTATTATTCAGTATGAAACCGAAAGCGATTCATGGACACTCATGCACAGGTTCAATCTCTGTTATGACTTGCTGGACATGGTGGAAAACGATGTTGAAGGTTTGGCACTGCTTTTCGTATGGCTGCGTTTTTCCGCCATCAGGCAGTTAACCTGGCAGCGGAACTACAACACTCAACCCAGAGAGCTGAGTCACGCCCTGGACCGCCTCACACTAAGGCTTTCTGAGATATATATCATTGCTGAACCGATCAGCCGGGAGATGATTCGCCTGATATTCACCACACTGGGAAAAGGGGGTGAAGGGCAGCGCATCCGGGATGAATTCCTCAATATAATGCACAGACACAAGATCAAGGAAGTAACCGGCAATTTTGTGGAAGAATGGCATCAGAAACTTCATAACAATGCCACACCTGATGATATAGTCATATGCAAGGCCTACCTGGAATTCATGAGGAGCGACGGCGACATGAATCTCTTTTATAAAACACTCGAGACAGGAGGGATTACCAGAGAAAGGCTAAAGAGCTTTGAGCGTCCAATCGTAACAGACCCGGAATTCTACAAGGATATAAAAGAGGAATTAATACATGATTTTGAAAATTACATGAAGATACTCAAATCAGTTCATTCCGCCACCGATCTTGAAAGTGCGATGGAGTCAGTCACAAATCTATTGGATGAAAATACCAATACCAACCTTAATTTCATTTGGTCGCACCGGAACGATCCCCTTATCCCGCTTGTGAATCTTATGGAAAAAATCACCAATGCACGTATTTCTTTAAAGAATTTTCCGGACAAGGAAAGGAATTTTAATGCTATTCGGGAGGTGCTTTTTCTTGATCTGTCATTGGAAGCATACTTACGCGCTATTGTGGAACGGGATTTTCACCTGGAAATCGGCAGGGATGAGCTTGTGGAATTGATTTCCATGGTTCTGGAGAATCTGTGTCTTTTCCATGATGATTTTGAGTTTTCAGAATGTCTCCGTCATTGGAAACGATTGAAAGACATGTCCCGATTTGGCAAGGACTGGTCTCTTCACGCTAAGTCCGTTTTGGATAGGCTTATGCGTGCAATAGGTGTCTTCATGGATCTTTACCAGGGCCTTATACAGCCAAAGGCAGAATATCTGGGAAAGGCCTTTCATGCCGACTCGTGGACCATTGATCTTTTTGGCGAGGAAGTGTTGCGCGGGAGACCCATATTTATCCTGTCAATGCTCATTCGCAAAATGGATCCGGTCCTTCGCACGGCAGCCGATCTGGGCAACTGGCAGATTATTAGCCCCGGGCAAGGCTCGGGCCGGATTGAAGTGGTTGACGCATTAAAATCCATCCAGGGTAAAACATTTTCCGGCCCCGGCGTGATAGTGATCGCTGATAAAATAACAGGGGATGAAGAAATACCCGAAGGAGTTTCGGCTATAATTACACCGGATGTCACGGATATTGTTTCCCATATCGCGGTTCGCGCGAGGAACAAGCACCTGTTGTTTGCCACCTGTTACGATCACGGAATGATCAGCCATTTAAAATCACTCAAGGGGAGCATTCAGGAACTTACTGTCAATTCGTCAGGAGAGGTAGTAATAGAAGAAGAAACAGGGGATAAAAATAAGCAGGAAGGTTCTGTGCGCAAGGTTCAAAAGGCAATCCCTGTCAGGCCGGACCTTGGCTTTGATGCTGTATTATTCGAGGATTTTAATGATAAATTAGTGGGAGGCAAGTCTAACAACCTTAAGCGTCTGAAAGGCAAATTGCCGGATTGGATACATATTCCTATGTCAATGGCCTTACCGTTCGGGGTGTTCGAAAGGTTACTAGCCGAACCCCGAAACAAGAAAATAGCGGAGAGATACAAGGGGCTTATCCCGGGAATCGATGAGAACCCCAAAGAGATCCTTGCACAGATCAGGGAACTTCTTTTAAAACTCGAGCCGACAGACAAGCTTATCTCTTCCCTGGACAAGGCCATGGAAAAGACAGGGATTAAAATCCCGGAAAACCTGGAAAATGTCTGGATGTGCATCAAACGCATCTGGGCCTCCAAATGGAACGAAAGGGCATTCCTGAACCGGCAGGCTATGGGTATTTCGCATGATGCCCTTTTTATGGCAGTGCTCATCCAGGAGGTTATAAAGTCAGAATACGCCTTTGTGATTCATACAGCCAATCCCTATTCAGGTAACAGGAATGAACTTTACGCTGAATTGGTGTTAGGCCTTGGGGAGACATTGGTGGGAAACCACCCCGGAAGGGCGATGAGCTTTGCTTCCCCAAAGGACACCCCCGATCCGCATGTCCTGGCCTATCCCAGCAAAAGTAAAGGTCTTTACGGCAGCGGCCTGATCTTCCGTTCAGACTCGAACGGAGAAGATCTATCCGGTTACGCGGGAGCGGGGCTTTATGATAGTGTTATGCTGGAACCGCATCGGGAGGTCCCTTTGGATTATACCCGGGAGCCCATGTTATGGAATGAAGACTTCAGGAGGGAAATCCTCATCCCTGTCGTAAGAATAGGCTCGGAGATTGAAAAGACGTTCGGGGGTTATCCTCAGGATATTGAAGGCGTATATTCCAGGGGAGAATACTATGTAGTTCAGACGCGGCCCCAGGTTGGAATAAAGGAGAAAGAAGCTTGAAATCAGGAATCAAAAAAAGTGGGCTTATTCGGATCGGAAACCAGACCTCCTTTACGGCCAAATCACTTATACTTCCTTTCGAATATGCCGTAAATAACGGTTTCCGTGCATTCGAGTGGTTTCCCGACAAAAAGGAAACCGGTGCGGGTTTCACTGCGACAGAAATAGACCTCAAGACACGCCGTTACATAAGGCGAACTGCCCGGACAAACGATATCCGCCTATCCATACACGCGCCATGGTGGGCCAATCCCATGAATTACGAAGGCCGGGCACTCCTATTGAAAGACCTCAAGTTTGCTCATGATCTCGGCGCCACTCTTCTCAATATCCACCTATATACCGGTGAAGGTATAAACGCCTACGCCATGGCAATCTCTGAAATCATAGAAAAAACAGAAGAAATGGGAATCAAGCTTTCCATAGAAAATACCACCTTTACGGTTCCCGACGATTTCAATAAATTGTTCACCATACTCAGGAATCAGAAGCACAGAACAATAAAACACGTAGGTATGTGCCTGGACCTGGGACATGCCAACCTGTGTGACAAGACCCATAATGATTATCTGAGCTTTGTTGACCGGCTTGATAAAGAGGTGCCTATCATCCATGTTCATTTGCATGAAAACTACGGCGATGAGGACAGCCATCTTCCCGTCTTTACAGGTCCCTCCGGGAAAGACGATGCCGGCTTGCGGAATTTCATAAAGCGGTTAAAGGAACGAAACTTTTCAGGGGCCATTATACTAGAGCAATGGCCGGACCCTCCGTCCCTCCTGAATCAGGCACGTGACAAACTGCAAAGCATGTTTAAGGCTGAAGATTATTGGTTTTAGAGTAGTGCTAAATTTAAACAACTAAAATGTTACAAAAAATTAAAGGGAGTCTTGAATGAGCAAGGAGAAGCATAGATTTTTTAAAGGACTGATTGTTTTCCTTATTTATTGTCTGCCTATTATTTTAGCCTTAGTTCTCATTCTGGGTTTTTCCTTTAGGAGGCTGAAAGAAGTTGGAGAGGAAATACGATCATATGCTAATTATACCCTGAGCGGGAATCGAGATGCGCATTTGGAAGAATTCCTGGAAGATAGCGATACGTCAAGACAACTCATGCACTTTCTTAAAAAACAAAAAGAGTTGGGTGTCCTGAATAAAACCATAGCGGATATTGATAAAACTATCAAATATATCTGGATACGCAATTCCACGATCATTGCGTTATTGTCACTTTTACCATATCTTCTTCTGGGTTCACGCCTTGCATTCGATGAGCGCATTAGATTGAAATCGAGCCAGCTATTCCAGATCGCTCATCATAATATATGGATGAAGTTTATTGTCGGTTGCGTAATCGCCCTGGGCTGGATGTATGTCATCAATCCACTTGGACGCGCTGCCACCACAGTAAAAGAATTTCTGATTGCAGGGGACATTGTCGCAACAGGCACTCTTCCAATCTATATTGCTGCAGAACACATCTCCCATACAATGGCGGGATTTCTTGGATGGTATCTTCACTTATTGACCTATTTCTTCAGAAAGCTTTATTTTAATGATGTTTACAGCAGTAGGGTATACAGATTTCTCTTCACCAAATTTTTATTTATTTACGGCCTCGCGCTGACTCTTTCTCCAATTATGGGAAATGAAACCAAGCCGGCTCTCTTTTTAATCGGTTTTTTTCCTCTTTCTGTTTTCAGTATCATTAAGGAGTACAGCTTAAAAGCCTTTCAGGGAATCCACGCAGAACAGGATTCTCTCTCTGATCTGCCAGCAATCTCTCGCTGGCAGATCCTGCGCCTTGAAGAGGAGGGGATTGAAAGCGTAGCGACCCTGGCAATCTACGACCGAAACAGATTAAAGGAACTTTTACCTGAATTATTTGCTCCATTGATCAATCTGTGGATTGAAAGTGCCCAACTCTGTACCATCCTGGGACATGAAAGATATAATAAAGTAAAAAAAATCTGCCAGACTGCCGGAGAGTTTATTCAGAAGATAGAAAATCCGGAATTTGTCAATGTTCTGAAAAATAGCTACGATGTCCCTGATCCTGCAGGTATTGTCTATCTCCTGAAGGAGACCTTCGGGAAAGAAAAAGGGTGATTTTTTAATAAAAAGTAATCAACGTAATCACAAAAAGCGAACCCAATATAACCGGCCAGAAGAGCAATTTAGATACAAGGTTTTCTTTATAGTGCAGGAACAACAATCTTTTTCCCTTTGCAAATACGATTGAGATTACTGAAGTCAACAAGATTGTTAAATAGATGACAAAATAAAAATATTCAAGATAAAATATTTCCTCTGCCATGATTCTCTGTCTGATCCCTATATGTGAGAAAACTACAACAAAAAACAATGCAGAACATAAGCTTAATACCATGCCCGGCCCGGTTTTCATTTTTTCCACAAAAATTTTATCAGAAGTTGAAGTCATTAATATACTGAACAACATGAATAATACCACAATCAGAGGGGTAAGATTAGATATGAATGAATCTATAAAGTTTCTCTTGATTAGTATATTGAAACGCAATTCCGGGAAATTCTGGCACATTATTGATTGTGTGCCACCAAAATTCGCATAGTATCCTTTGTTTACTAATTCAAAAAAACTTTTTATGGTCTTCCACCCCGAAACAGACAATCCTTTTTCTAAGCCTGGCAATGATGTTGGATTAATCAGACTATAAGAAGAAAGGTCGGGCACGAGAACAATGTTATGGTTCAGGTCCTTATTTACAATTCGAACACCAAGGTTTTCCAGGTCAATCGGATATTTGGAATGATCCAGACTTTGTCTTACTTTAGCCTGAAAATGCCACCGAATTATTTCTGCTCCATTTACCTCTTGACAGCAAATTTTACTAATTTTTACATCTTCGGCAGAGGGGATTGTGAACTCCCGGGAAAAGTCTTCAGGCATTCTCCGGTCAAATCTCTGCCAGATATATCCGGCCATTATCACGTTATCACTGTCTGCAAACCTTACCGAATCAATTAAAATTCCAGTAGGAATATATACAGGGGGTTCAATATGCCTTTCGTGTGAGCGCTGAATATAGTCTTTCTGAATCTTTTCAAGACTCGTTTTATCAAGGATTGTGATGCCTTTTTCCGTTCCGGGAGAATTATAAGATAGCGCAAGATACCACAGGATTCCTATACCCGCAATAAACAAAAAAGATAAAATCCCGGACGCCCACCAGAGTTTCGATTCACTACCTTTATAAATACTAAAAAATAACAAGGAGAAGGAAATAAGAAATAACAGAGTAAAGACATTAGTGCGTATAAGCTGCCGCCGCAATGTGTCCTTATCGAATTCCAGGTCATTTTTAATGAAAGTATTCTGCAGACACCAACCTGTCGAAGGAATTGATTCGAATGCCAACCAAGAGGATAATCCTGTTGTCGTACTTATGTGATCCATGATACCGCTGATTTTTTCACTCTTCAGCAGCCTTTCCCCTAAGGCTCTCCTGCTTTTATCGTTATACTCTTCTGCCAGGTCCAGAATAGTTTTTTTGCCTGTAACGTACTCGGTATTGGGATGATATAAATAGAAACCCTTTTTTGAAATGAGAGCGCCAAAACCGCTTGGCCCAAGGTCAAGGGATTTTACTATTCTCCCTATCTCATCCATGGAAATGTCAATTGTAACCACCCCTTTAGAAACCCTTTCTTTTGTTTCCTGGTCAGTTTCATAAAATACCGAAGAGTAAGTCGTCATAAGCGTGATGCCTGCCTCACAAAAATATGGTTCAGACCACCTGGACCCTTCAGCCATTGCCAAGCTGTACCATTCATATTGTTCATCTGTATAATCGTAAATCAAATCAAGTTGTTCATACTGCAGTGTTTGATTATTTCTGAAAAAATATGCTGAATACAAACATCTTTCAGGACTATAGGAATAAG
>JBLIRS010000076.1:0-12003 GCA_049472415.1 bacterium
CGTATGTGCCCTTTATAGTTGGGCTTGCAGGGTTGCTTATGTCGATGATCCTAAGCCCCGAAACTATATCAGCCACATAGGCATATGAACCCTGGACGAAGACACCCCGGGCAGAGCCCCATGTACTGCATGAGCCCCTTATGGACGGGCTTGCAGGATTGCTTATGTCTATGACCTGAAGCCCCGAAGTCTCAGCAGCCACATAAGCATATGAGCCCTGGACGTAAACTCCCCAGGCTCTGTCTGGCGTATTCCGTGTCCCAGTTTTGGACGGACTTGAAGGGTTGCTTACATTTATGACCCGAAGCCCTTGAGCCCCATCAGCAACATAAGCATATGAGCCCTGGACGTAGACGTCCCAGGCGGAGCCGGGCGTATTGTAAGAACCTACTTTGAATGGGCTTGCAGGGCTACTTATGTCTATGACCTGAAGCCCCTCTGTCATATCAGCCACATAAGCATAAGATCCTTGGACATATACGTCCTTGGCAGTGTCAAACGTACTGCATGAGCCTGTTATAAATGCCCCTCCTCCATAGAGAGATACTGTTGGTGTCTCCTGAAAATCCGCTCCCTTAATTGTGACCTGGGTCGATGAAGCACTGATTCCTGTATTCGGAATAACTGAGTAAATTTCTGGCAGGGTTGCTTCTAAAAAGGCGGAAAAACTAATACAAAAGAGAGATGAAAGTATTAATGTCAGACATCCTAAAAAAAAATCTTTTTTTCGCATTTTTGACTTCTTTCTTTTTTTGCTTCTCTATATTTTTTCTGACCGGAATGAGGTGTATTACAATGTTCATTGAAGACCTGAAGATATATATATATTTGCTTCATTCGCCACCTTCCGTCTCTTTTAGCAATCTGACTAAAGAGAAAGTTCTCTAAAATTTAGGCATTTTTTGCATCTGTAAAGATATCCTTTAGATGCAATCTTAAATTTATCTTATATTTAAATATTAACAGTTAAAAGTGTATTTTACAATAGTAAAAGCTGTCATGCTTTTTTGTAATCTGTTGAATTATATAATTTAATATCAATTTAAATTTATTTTTAAATTATTTCCAAATAAGATCCTACAACCTTGCCTGTAATCGTAACAAACGAGAAAGCCACCAAGAGAGACATATCTCGAATAATTACCATCTCCCAATATATGGATATGCAGAATAAAAGCTTCCAGGATACCGTATCTTGAATATCTGGCATATCCATAAGGCATACTATAACCACCGTACCCATCATAAGGCATATCCATATCCTGGATATCCTCTGTAAAAGCTTCCGAGATAACCGTATCCGCCACTGCCACTAAAGGTTGACAATTGGGCAAATGTCTTTAAAGAGGACACTAAACCCAGAAAGGTTAATATCGCAAATTACACTGGATATTACACTTTGGTGCCACCGGAAGATGAATCCTGCCGAATTTATGGCAGGCCTTTTCACTGAAACATGGGTGTTCCTGTATCCTCCTCAATTGTGAAGGGTCCCAGGAGATCTTCTTCAGCTATGGGTAAGGACTCTATAATCTGTCTCTCCTTTTTCTCACTCACTTTCAGGTTATTTTTAGGGTAGATCTCTAAAGTCAGAGCTACATTTATGTAAGAATTAAGGAAACCTCATTTGTTGTACAGTCATGATAGCTGCAATCCTCTATGAAAAAAAGTTGAGAAGAAAAAATCTGTTTTATTTTTTAACTAAATTGAAATGAAGCCTCGAATTGCTGTATCAAATATTTTTGTTCGGATGTTATATTTACCGACATATTTTTACATACATATTCGATCGCTTTATCGACAGTAAAACCTTCCACTGCAATCACAATACAGCAAACGGCTACGGAAGTACGCCCGACACCCGCATGACAATGAATTATAACACGTTGTGTTTTCAATCGTTCAACCGCTTCCTGAACCAGATCATTTATTACTTCAATAGAAGGGGCTTGAAGATCATGAATGACATATCTGGAATAAGATATGTCATTTTTTGCATAAAGTTTTAAAAGATCCCGTCTTGCTTTCTTTTTAAGCTCGGTATCTGTTACCAGTAGAAACACATGTTGAATCTTATTTTTTTTATAAATATTAAGTAAACGATTACCGTAATCATAAGCGCCAAACGGCATGGGACTTGTGTATAGTTTTCCCGGGGCATTCAACAGTATTTGTCGAAAGATGCCGGAATCCTGATTATGAAAAAGCCATTTAAATATTTTTTCAATCAGTTCCATGTTTTATTTTTCCTTCTTTTAATCGCCCTAAATTTATACCCATTTGTGACAAATAGCCTGCGATTTTTTTTTCAGGATTTTGGGAATCAGGTATGGCAATTTTTAGCCGATCATTTTGTTTTCATCCAGAAATATTGCACCGATTGAACATACGAAATCAGTCGCGTTATCATTGGTACTCCACTCAAGGTCAAATTCAAAGCAGCGTTTTGTCAAAGTGATAAGGTTGACACCAAGGGATTCAAGGCTATAAATTTTTTTATTTGGTTTTTTGCAGCTATCGGAACCTTCTTCCACGGCACATACCTCGCAAGCCATACAAAAACCAGACCCTGCAACAAGGTAACCTTGTTTTCTATAACTCAATAATTCATCAAATAAAATATTTCTGGCTTTCCTGAAGCATTCCCTGTAAATTTTTTCTTGGATTAAGTCCCTGAAATACTCTTGTGGCATCCTGATACATAAAACCTTTGCATAATTTTGTGTGTCTAAAAATTCGGGGAAGTATGGGCTGTATGGCGGACACGAAAGGTTCTTACCGAATTTATGGCAGGCTTCACATGCTATCTTGTATTTTTTAGCATGATCAAAAGAGGATATAGGTATTATGGTTTCATATCGCTCATAAAACAGACTTGCACCGGAGGTATCCCGATATTCTTTGACCATAACCTGAAATTTGTTTTTTTCAGATGGTGTTTTTTTATGTTTTGAATTAGTTGGATCAACCATAGAGACTCATATCGGCAAAAAATAATAAGATTCAAGCTTGATTTATAAGATATAGACAGAAACAACTTATATTCTTTTATTCTTTTATAATCCATTTGTCAAGGTTAAAGATCCGGGTTAAAAATTATTGTTTAAGTTGTCCTATTTATTTAAAAGATGCTAGAAAAGTTGCAGTATGATAAAAAAGAGGCAATATATAAATTACCCTTTGTTTTCAAAATGATACACAAATATATTTTTAGAGCCGCCAACTACTTCCTGCCAGAATTTAATCTCACTCTGTCTATTAAAATCAATGATATATATAATACATTTCTTTCAAACAACTTGTAAAATAAAGCTTTTTCCCTTTATTCCAATCCAATTAATTCTATGGCACGTCCTTTGCCCTAATATGCTTTTATAAAATCAGGAAAGATCATCAAAAGATACTATTAATGACCTATATGATTCATTTCAAAAATTTTGACATAAGGAGGTGCATGCCGTGGAAAATATCTTTAGCAGAGTAGTGGAATTTTGGTTAAAAGGGGCTCAATTGTAAAAGAAGAATATAGAAGAATACAGGAGAATATAAATGAGAAAAAAAGTATTGATTTGGATTTTTGTTTTTTTAGCCTTTGTACTTGTCAATACAATTGTTTATGCACAGGATGCTCTGTTACCTGAGGATTTCCAAATAAGTGGTGATCTTGCCTTTTATTCCAAATATGTATGGAGAGGTTTTGTTCTTGACGAGGATCCGGTCCTCCAGCCTGGTATTTACATGAGTTACAAAGGTTTTAACCTCAGCCTTTGGAGTAGTATGGATATGAGTAATACAGAGGGAGTTAAATCAGATGAGATCGATTACACAATCGATTACACCTTTTCAATCAAAAAGGTAAGTATAAGTTTGGGCCATATATACTATGATTTCCCGGGGATCAATGGCTACACCAAGGAGTATTATCTGGGAGTTAGCTATGATGGCTTTTTATCCCCGTCTTTAACCTGGAACCATGATTATCTGGATGAAGAAAAAGGTGGTGGAGACGGGGATTATTATATGCTGGCATTATCCCATAGTTTCCCCATAAAGAAAGGATTGAGCCTGGATATCTCCGGGCATGTTGGTTATAACGATGGGCATTTTATTGAAGGCACCGGCGGAGACATTGCCATGGCAGCAGGATTAAATATCCCATTGACAAAAAACCTGACAGCGACGCCAACCATTTGTTATTCAATACCCTATGGGGATTTAGAGGATGAGAAGGATGGTGATCAGGATAAAAAGGCTTATGCAGGGATCGTTATGGGATATTCCTTTTAAATAAAGAGGTGATTATTATGGAATTTTTTAAACCGGTATTTTTAAGCATTATTTTTAGTGTCCTGGTTTGCTCGATTCTGATCATTTTGGGGGCGCCTTCACAATCCGTAATTCTGGGTGGATTCACGGTGGTAATCCTAGCTATGGGAAGATCCATATATGATCATTATAAGAAAAGAATCCAGCAAAAAATGAGTCCTTTTCTCTAATCTATGGAGTATCAAGAGAGAAATGTCGGATAACTGTTTTATATTTTATTTCTTGAATATTCAGATAGCTGGTGTAGTCAGAAAAAGGATGATTAGCCAAGCCTTTAAGGAGGTGTAAGAACGTGAAAAAGATAGAGGCTATTATCAAGCATTTTAAATTGAGTGAGACCAAAGAAGAGCTGGTTAAAATGGGGATTGAAGGTATGACTATTTCAGAGGTCAAAGGCTTTGGCCGGCAGAAAGGGCATACGGAGATGTATCGCGGCAGTGAATATAAGATCGAGTTCCTTCCCAAGGTAAAGATCGAGATTGTGGTTCATGATGATATGGTCCCAAAGATCCTTGCCGCTATTAAAAAGGTGGCAAGCACAGGCAATATAGGTGACGGAAAGATTTTCGTCTATCCGGTGGAAGATGTAATGAGAATAAGGACGGGTGAGACAGGGGAAAAGGCTTTATAAACCTTATTTCAAAATTCTTCCAAAAGATTTATATATTTTTAATAAAACGAAAGAATTTTTCATTAGAATACTATAGATTTGCAATTTCATAAAGATAATTTTCAGGAGGTGAAAAAAATGAAAAAACATAGAGTTATGCTGATATTGATTGTGTTTCTATGTTTTACATTTACTGTTTTCTGGGCTGTTTCTTCGGCAAGGGCAGTAAGTGATCCTACAGGCGCGACCACCGGAACGGCGGTCGATCTTGGAGTGAATGTTGAAACGTTAGATGTAAAAACCCTGTCGGATTTTGTCGGGCACAACAGTATATCCATCAACTTTATATGGGTCCTCTTGACCGGTTTTCTGGTCATGTTTATGCAGGCGGGCTTTGCCCTTGTGGAGACAGGATTTTGCCGTGCAAAGAACGCTGCTGAGACGATGATGATGAACTTCATGGTCTATGGGATCGGTATGGCAGGTTACTGGATCTGCGGCTACGCCTTACAAATGGGAGGAGTTGGAGGGTTTGCCTCCCTCGGAGGAGGCGCGGCCCTCTCCAGGGAGATTTCCATCACCCTTTTTGGTAAACCATTTGGTATATTTGGAGGCACGGGTTTCTTCCTCTCAGGGGCGTCTTATGATGTAGCCATATTCGCCATGTTTCTCTTTCAGATGGTGTTTATGGATACGGCAGTAACCATCCCCACGGGTGCTTTGGCAGAGCGATGGAAATACTCACACTTTTGCATTTACGGTCTGTTTATGTCCATGCTCATCTACCCCATTTACGGAAACTGGGTATGGGGCGGAGGATGGCTCTCTCAACTGGGCACCAATTTCGGTCTGGGTAATGGTTTTGTGGATTTCGCAGGCTCTTCCGTGGTACATGCGGTTGGAGGCTTTGCAGGATTGGCAGGTGCCACTGTCCTGGGAGCCAGGATCGGGAAATACAATAAAGACGGCACACCAAACGCCATACCCGGTCATGATATACCTATGGCCATCCTGGGGACATTGATCCTGGCCTTTGGCTGGTTCGGATTCAACCCAGGAAGCACTTTGGCCGGCGGGGATCTGAGGATCGCCATTGTGGCGGTCAACACCATGCTTGCCTCTGCATCAGGCGCCATCAGCGCCATGCTTTATATGTGGTATACAACAGGCAAACCCGATCCAAGTATGACCGCAAACGGGATGCTTGCCGGACTGGTTGCCATTACGGCACCCTGTGCCTTTGTAAACAGTGTTTCAGCTTTTATCATCGGAGCTATTGCAGGTATTTTAGTCATCTGGAGTGTTTACTTTGTCGAACGTGTTCTGAAAATTGATGATCCCGTAGGTGCGGTTTCTGTTCACGGAGTAAATGGGATGTGGGGCTGTCTGGCCCTCGGACTTTTTGCGGACGGGAAATACGGCGCGGGCTGGAATGGCATGGAAGGGGCCGTGAGAGGTCTGTTTTACGGCAATCCGTCCCAGTTTGTGGCTCAGTTAATCGGCTGTATTGTGTGTTTCAGTTTTGTTTTTGTAAGTTTTTATGCGTTCTTTAAAATCAGCGATCTTGTCATGGGGATCAGAGTAAGCAGGGAAACGGAAATAAAAGGGCTGGATCTGCCGGAAGTAGGCTGTCTTGCATATCCGGATTTCAGGACTACTGATATCATTTCGGATCTCTAATGATTGAGAGATTGTTGATTGATGTCAACATATTATCATAATGGTAGCAATTCTAGCAGTTTTACATGGGATTTGATTTCCCCCGGCCTGCGAAGCAGCCCTGGTAGGAGGTTGCTTCGCAGGCACTTCCCCTTTTTTGTTAAAATGGCAGCTTATTTTTTAGGGAGCCCTTAGGAGAAAGGAGCTAATATCAGGACCTTTAAAAAATGTACTAAGTGCCCAAAAAACATCATATGCACAAAATTGAGCACAATTATCTAACATCCTGTAAATATTTACCTTCCTTTGAAAAAAAGATCCTATGGAAATGACATGTTGCCACAATTTTGTCATTTTGAGCGGATCGATGCAATCCCTGATTTTTGCCATAACTATCTGTATTTTAGATGTATAAGACATGCAATGCTGACAGGAACCAAAATTGCCTGGGTATTGATAAATTCCAGATTAAATTGTCCGTTTCCTTCTATTAATATTTAAACTTTTTAAATTTATTGAGAGGGGGTCACATGATTTTCCGTAATTGGTCCAAACGATTTCCTATTATCATTTTTTTATGTATTGTGCTTGGATTATTTATCTTTAAACCGGCACTGGCAGATGAGGTGGGAAAACAGGCAGGCACGTCCGGTATCGACACCCTTTGGGTGCTTATTGCCGCATTCATGGTTTTTCTCATGCAGGCGGGATTCGGGATGCTCGAAGCCGGATTAATAAGAACCAAGAATACATGTAATGTCTTAATGAATAATTTCCTTGATTTCTGTATGGCATCCACTGCCTTTTTTCTTATGGGATATGCTTTCATGTTCGGTAAAGGGAATGGTTTTATCGGGTGGAATGGCTGGTGCCTGATAAACGCCACACATCAGGGCACAATCCCTCTTGAGGCTGCGTGGCTGTTTCATGCCGTGTTCTGCGGGGCGGCGGCAACCATTGTGGCCGGAGGTATAGCTGAAAGAATGAAGTTCAAGGCATATCTTATTTACTCCTTTCTTATTTCAGCTACAGTCTATCCTATAATTGGTCATTGGGTATGGGGCGGCGGCTGGCTCTCAAGACTTGGTTTTACGGATTTCGCCGGATCGACGGTAGTCCATGCTGTCGGCGGCACAGCGGCGCTGGTAGGAACCATAATTGTCGGCCCCAGGATAGGCAAATTCAACAAAGACGGCTCAGCAAATGCCATCGAGGGACATTCAATGGCTCTAGCTTCATTGGGCGCTTTGATCCTGTGGTTTTGCTGGTTTGGTTTTAATCCCGGTTCAACCCTGAGTGTCGGTGACGGGAGCTTTATGGCAAAAGTGGCAGTAAACACAAATCTGGCAGCCGCTGCAGGGGCGCTGGCAGCAGTATTCTTTGCCTGGTTTTTGTTTGGCAAGCCTGATCTGACAATGGCCATGAACGGCGCCCTGGCGGGTCTGGTGGCAATAACCGCGCCCTGCGCGTACGTGGTGCCTTATGAATCCATGCTAATCGGGGTGATTGGTGGTATAATAGTAGTTTCAGGGACCATATTTCTTGATAAGATACATGTTGATGATCCGGTTGGCGCTGCGCCTGTTCATATGATGAATGGAATATGGGGGACAATAGCAGTGGGAGTCTTCGGGCATAAAGGACTCGGTGGTCTTGGCATGAACGGCTTACTTCACGGCGGAGGATTTAAGCTGTTGGGCATCCAGGCAATGGGCACCATAACGGCAGTGATTTTCGTGGTAATTGCAATGACAATCATCTTCAAACTCATTGATAAGATTGTGGGACTAAGGGTCACGCGAGAAGAAGAGCTGAAGGGATTAGACATAAGCCAGCATGGCATGGAAGCCTATTCCGGATTTCAGATATTTACCACAAAATAGACAAAGGAGATTCAATTATGAAATTGATAATTGCATACATACAACCTCATAAACTGAGTGATGTGAAACAGGCCTTATATGCCGCTGAAATCCATAAAATGTCCGTCACAAATGCTCTGGGTTGCGGCCAGCAGAAAGGCTACACAGAGACCTATCGTGGAGTGGCCATGGAGGTTAACCTGCTCAAGAAGATACGACTGGAGATTGCCGTCAATGAGGATTTTGTTCAGCCAACCATCGATGCGATTATAAAGGGTGCGAAAACCGGAAAAATCGGGGACGGTAAGATATTTGTGCTTGACCTTGCTGAATGCATCCGGATAAGGACGGGTGATAAAGGGAATAAAGCAATTGGATAATAATAGGGGAATAAAAAACTCTTGAGGATTGCGCTCGCTCAGATAAATACCACAGTTGGCCATATTCGGGGGAATATGGCCAAAATTATTCATCAGATAAGATGTGCAAGGGATAAAAATGCCGATATTGTGACATTCCCTGAGCTTACCATCAGCGGGTATCCCCCTGAAGACCTTCTGTTAAGGCCTGGGTTTTTAAGAGATAATCATGACGCTCTCCTCGAAATTGTTCGGGAAACTCAGGGTATCACAGTTGTTTTGGGATTTCCGGATACCATTGACGGGCGTGTCTATAATTCCGCCGCCCTCATACATAATTCTAACTGGATCGGCACTTATCATAAGATAGAGCTTCCAAATTACGGTGTTTTTGATGAAAAGAGGTACTTTCATTCCGGGGAGGGCACCCTGTTTTTTGATATGGGGGGGGTACGAATCCTGGTGACTATTTGCGAGGATATCTGGATCCGGTATGGTAAAGTGGAGCAAAGTGCAATCAAGCATCATACCAACGTTGTATTGAACATATCTTCTTCTCCCTTTTACGCAGGCAAACTTGAAGTTCGAAGAAAAATCATTTCCCGTTTTGCTCAAAAAACCGGGGCCGTTGTGTTATATACCAATCTGGTGGGGGGGCAGGATGAGCTTGTGTTTGACGGCGGCAGCCTGGCAATGGATTCCAATGGGGAAAGATTATTGAGCGCGAGGCGTTTTGAAGAGGACCTTGTAGTTGCGGACATTGATCATTATCTCTTATCGAATCATGGCCCGCTCGATCCAATTTCAGATAAAAAGGTAAAATATTTTCTCCTGAATAGAGAAGATTCACGGGATCGTAAGACTATTCCATTGGAACAGGCGCGGGAATTAGATCGGGTGGAAGAGATCTTTAATGCACTGGTTTTAGGGACCAGGGATTATGTACAAAAAAATGGTTTTAGGAAGGTAATCATCGGTTTGAGCGGAGGGATAGATTCGGCATTGACCGCTGTCATTGCAGTGGACGCGCTGGGAAACGAAAATGTCATTTCAGTAACCATGCCATCAGGATATACATCCGAAGAGACATTATCCGATTCAGTACTGATGGCTGAAAATCTTCAAGTTTCGCTCTTAACCATACCGATCAACAGGATTTTTTCCGCTTATATGGAATCATTAAAGGAATCATTCGGCAGCGGTGAGCCGGGGATCGAATATGAGAATATCCAGGCCCGCATCCGTGGAAATATACTGATGGCACTTTCCAATAGATTCGGATGGCTTGTACTGACAACAGGAAATAAAAGTGAGATGGCCGTGGGGTATTGCACCCTTTACGGGGATATGGCAGGCGGATTTGCAGTTATAAAGGACCTGCCGAAGACCATGGTATACGAAATAGCCAATTATGTTAATAAGAAAAATGCAAAAGAGATCATACCTGAGAGCATATTAAAACGGGCGCCTACAGCGGAATTAAAACCCGATCAAAGGGATGAGGATTCGCTTCCGCCGTATTCACAACTGGATCCTATTTTGCGGGCCTATGTTGAAGAAGACAAATCGCCCGGAGAGATAATCAAAGATGGTTTCGATAAAGATATTGTAAACAAAGTGATCCGTATGGTGGATATAAGTGAATATAAACGCCGTCAATCCCCGCCTGGAATCAAGATTACGCCAAAGGCATTCGGCAAGGACAGACGTCTTCCCATAACCAATCATTATCTTAGATGATTTTTAAATTTCTTTTTATCAATTAGACTTAAATCCGTTATAATTCAACATACTGACCGATTATTTAAATAAGTATAGGATTAATTAAGATCTTTCGCTTGCCGGTTATTATTCTCAAGTTAAAAATTGAAAAATCGATCAAAATTGATCAAAAAGAAATGGGAAAAATATTTAAAATAATTAGTCTCATATCAATAGCTTTTCTTGTCCTGTTTCCCAAGGAGATTTTGTCTCTGTCTGTAAAAGTGACAGGAAGCTGGAACGAGACTATAGACAATATGGATCTCCAAGGGGGGGCCGGGTCTGATCTGATTAATTCCTATGAAAGTGTTTCAAATGTGTGTGATCTCGATATTACAGGTATTCCCAAGGATAACTGGCGCCTGGATGTGAGTAAGGTTGACATACAATGGCATCCCAATTTTCATCTATATGTGAAAAGGACATCCGATGGAACGAATGGAGGGGGCATTTCAGGTGGAACAACATACCAGGAGATAACAGATGTATACCAGCCTTTTTTTAGTGGTTCCGACAATACAAGAAATATTACCATTCAGTATCAACTCACAGGGGTTTCTATTAAAATTCCGCCAAATACATATACAACAACCATTTATTACACGGTTACAATGAATTGATGAAAGGAGTGACTTAATGAAGAAAAAAATCATAATAATTTTTTCACTATTATTGCTTTTCTCAGCATGGGTTCGAGTTGCCGGGGCACAGATAAATATTTTAGGAGGATTGTCGCATGAAAAGAAAGCAAGACCAGGGGAAACTTATGAAGGTGAAATCATTATTAAGAATAAAGGTCAGGGGATAGAAGAGGTCAAGATCTATCAGACAGATTATTTATTTTCCTGTGATGGTGGAAGTATATATGGAGAGCCCGGCAAAATTCCCCGTTCCAATGCCACGTGGATTATGTTTCGTCCAAATAGATTAAAGATCGGGCCAAAACAACAAGAAAGCGTTCATTATGTGGTGAAAACCCCAATAGATGAGAGTTTGGCAGGTACATATTGGAGTATATTAATGATAGAGCCTATTTCAAAAGACTCCCCTGAATCCAGTCAATCAAAAGAAAATGATGTGGCAATAGGTGTAAGACAGATTTTTCGTTATGGAATTCAGATCTCTACCCATATTAGTGATACTGGTGTGGGTATGCTCATGTTCTTGGATACGAAACTCCTCAAGGAAAAAGAAGAAAGGATTTTAAAAGTAGATGTTGAAAATATCGGGGAAACATTTCTAAGGCCATCCTTATCAGTGGAGCTTTTTAACGAGAACGGTGCTCATGCGGGCAAGTATGAAGCAGGGCCTTTTCGAACATATCCGGGCACTTCAGTCAGATTTAAAGTAGATTTAGGTCAAATTGCAGAAGGCATTTATAAGGCCCTGGTTGTTGCTGACTGCGGAGGAGAAAATGTCTTTGGAG